>JAJPEW010000233.1 GCA_021166755.1 Hydrogenophaga sp.
CCCGCTGGGCAAGGGCTTCCACATCATCCAGGGCATGATCGCCATCGGCTCCGGCGGCGTGTGGGGCAAGGGCTTCATGCAGGGCACCCAGACCCACCTGGAGTTCATTCCGGAGCGCACGACCGACTTCATCTATGCCGCGTTCTCCGAGGAGTTCGGCCTGGCCGGCGTGATCGGCCTGATCCTGGCCTTCCTGTTCCTGATCTTCCGGGGGCTGGCCATTGCGGTGGAGGCGCCCACCCTGTTCACCCGCCTGCTGGCCGGCGCGCTGACCCTCAACATCTTCGTCTACGCCTTTGTGAACATGGGCATGGTCAGCGGCATCCTGCCGGTGGTGGGGGTGCCACTGCCGTTTGTGAGCTACGGTGGTACGGCCATGGTGAGCATGGGCATCGGGCTCGGCATGCTTCTGTCGATCGCCAAGGCCAAGCGGCTGATGCAGTCCTGAAGACCCTGATCCCATCCCCGGACGGGGGCGGCCGGCCAGCACAAAGCGGCCGCTGTCCCTACAATCCGGTCATGATTGCCCGCGAACCCACCCTGGCCCGTCTGGCCACTGCCGAGAGCGTCCTGCTCCAGCCCTTTGGCCTGACCACCGATCATCTCCAGCGCGCCCTGGGCGAGATCATGTCGCACGGCGCCGACGATGCCGACCTGTACTTCCAGACCACCCGCAGTGAAGGCTGGAGCCTGGAGGAGGGCATCGTCAAGACCGGCAGCTTCAGCATCGACCAGGGGGTCGGCGTGAGGGCGGTCAGCGGCGAAAAGACCGCCTTTGCCTACTCGGATGACCTGTCCTGGGATTCTTTGCTGGACGCTGCGCGCACCGTGCGGGCGATCTCCGGTCAGGGGCAGAGCCGTCGCGTGCGGGCGAGGGCCGCCAAGGTGGCGAAATCCCGTTCCCTGTATCCGGGGGTGGATCCGATCGGCACGCTGGACAGCACGGCCAAGGTCGCGCTCCTGGAAAAAGTCGAAAAGCTGGCCAAGGCCAAGGATCCGCGCGTTGTGCAGGTCATGGCCGGGCTGGCGGCCGAACACGACGTGGTGCTGGTGGCCCGTGCCGACGGCACCCTGGCGGCCGATGTCCGCCCGCTGATCCGCCTGTCGGTGACCGTGATCGCCGAGCAGAATGGCCGCCGCGAAATCGGCTCCTCGGGCGGCGGTGGCCGGTTCGGCCTGGCCTATTTCGATGAGGCCATGGTGCAGTCGTATGTGGACGAAGCGGTCGCTGCGGCACTGACCAACCTGGAGGCGCGTCCGGCGCCGGCGGGCGAAATGACGGTGGTCCTGGGGCCGGGCTGGCCGGGTGTCCTGTTGCATGAGGCGGTGGGCCACGGTCTGGAGGGTGACTTCAACCGCAAGGGGTCGAGCGCCTTCTCGGGTCGCATCGGCCAGCGGGTGGCCGCCAAGGGCGTGACCGTGCTCGACGATGGCACCATCGCCGACCGTCGGGGGTCGCTCAACGTGGACGACGAGGGCCAGCCCAGCCAGAAGAACGTGCTCATCGAGGACGGCATCCTGCGCGGTTACATCCAGGACGCGATGAATGCGCGCCTGATGGGTGTCAAGCCGACCGGCAACGGTCGCCGCGAAAGTTACGCCCATGTGCCCATGCCGCGCATGACCAACACCTACATGCTGGGTGGCGACAAGTCGCCCGACGAGATCGTGGCCAGCATCAGGAAAGGCCTGTACGCCACCAACTTCGGCGGTGGACAGGTGGACATCACCAGCGGCAAGTTCGTGTTCTCGGCCAGCCAGGCCTTCTGGGTCGAGAACGGCCAGATCCAGTACCCGGTCAAGGGCGCCACCATCATCGGCAACGGCCCCGATGCGCTGACCCGGGTCAGCATGATCGGCAACGACATGCGGCTCGACAGCGGCGTGGGTACTTGCGGCAAGGAGGGCCAGAGCGTGCCGGTCGGGGTGGGGCAGCCCACCTTGCGCATCGATGGCCTGACCGTGGGCGGTACCGCCTGATCCTGACGCTGTAAGACACGCGTCATGTCTGCTGTGCTACATTCAAGTCTTATGCAAACGCGCCACGCCACCTTTTTTGGCTTTTACTTTTGGTTCTCAGTCCCCGGCGGACGAGAGGCAGCGGTGTAAGCGCGCAAAGCAGACCGAACCCTCAAGGAACCGCCGGGCCCCCAGCCCGGCGGTTTTTTTTTACCCGATCCCAACCCGAAGCGAGGAGCTCCCGATGACCGCGAAGACGACCAACGCCACCGATGCCTGGTATGCCCGGCCTGTTGACAAGACCAGCCAGACCGACGACCAGCGCATCAAGGACATCACCGTGCTTCCGCCGCCCGAACACCTCATCCGCTTCTTCCCCATCGCCGGCACACCGGTCGAGGCCCTGATCAAGCAGACCCGCAAGCGCATCCATGACATCCTGCACGGCCAGGATGACCGTCTGCTGGTCGTCATCGGCCCCTGCTCGATCCACGACCCGGCTGCGGCCCTGGACTACGCCCGGCGCCTGCAGCCGCTGCGCGAGAAGTACGCCGACACACTCGAGATCGTCATGCGGGTCTACTTCGAGAAGCCGCGCACCACGGTAGGCTGGAAGGGGCTGATCAACGACCCTTACCTGGACGAAAGCTACCGCATCGACGAAGGTCTGCGCATCGCGCGCCAGTTGCTCATCGAGATCAACCGGCTGGGCCTGCCGGCCGGCAGCGAGTTCCTGGACGTGATCTCGCCGCAGTACATCGGTGACCTGATCAGCTGGGGCGCCATCGGTGCCCGCACCACCGAAAGTCAGGTCCACCGCGAGCTGGCTTCGGGTCTGTCGGCCCCCATCGGTTTCAAGAACGGCACCGATGGCAACCTCAAGATCGCGATCGACGCCATCCAGGCGGCCGCGCGAGGTCACCATTTCCTGTCGGTTCACAAGAACGGGCAGGTGGCCATCGTGCAGACCAACGGCAACAAGGATTGCCATGTCATTCTGCGCGGCGGCAAGGCGCCCAACTACGATGCGGAGAGTGTCGCCGCCGCTGTCAAGGAACTGGAGGCGGCCAAGCTGCCGGCGCGCCTGATGGTCGACTGCAGCCACGCCAACAGCAGCAAACAGCATGAACGCCAGCTGGTGGTGGCCAAGGACATCGCCGCGCAGGTTGAGGGTGGCTCCCGCAGCATCTTCGGGGTCATGATCGAGAGCCATATCGAGGCGGGTGCCCAGAAGTTCACCCCGGGCAAGGACGATGTCCGCAAGCTGGAGTACGGCAAGAGCATCACCGACGCCTGCCTGGGCTGGGGGGACTCGCTGGAGTCGCTGGATGTGCTGTCGGCGGCGGTGGCCAGCGCCCGTGCGCGCCGCCGTTGAGTCGGTGGATTCGACCGGCTGGCACGGCCGGTCCCGGGTGTGACGAATGTCACTCGGGTGTGCGTTGTGGGTAACCGCTGCCCTTGATATGCTCCCGCTCCGGCTGCCATCCAGCGACGCGCTGACGGGTCCGGCTGCCGGGAGCAAATTTGGAACACCCCGTTCTTCGCCTGGGTTTGCTGGGCTTTTCAGACAGCGCCTTCGAGCGGCTGCGTGGATGGACAGAGCGCGATGCGGTCGGCTGGCCCAGCTGGCGGCTGGGCGACCCCCATCTGGCCGATGCCTGGTTGCTTGATGGTGAAGCGGTCGAGGTCGTCGATCGGGATGCGCTGCACGTCGAGCACCCTCGGGGCAGTCACGTGCGCCTGACGCTGCACCGTGCGGAGGTGGACCGGCCATTGGCGTTTGCCATGCCGCTGCCCAAGGGCTTTGCGTCGGCGGAATCCTTTGATGCCGGCGACGAGTCCAGCCTGCGACAACGGCTGCAGCGCTTCGAGGCCTGGCTCAGGCCCCTGCGTTCCCAGTTCGCGCTGGGTGAGCAACTGGTGGCCAAGTGGGCCGAGTACCAGGGCGACGTGGTGCACCTCATGCACGAAGGGCGACTGCTGGCCGTGATCGATTTTCCGCGCTGGCAGTGCGGCCTGCTGATCCCCGCTCGTCCCGTGGACCTGGGGGCGGCGCAATGGGTGAGAAGGCCGGCTTTGGCCAACGACATCCCGTCCGCCTTCCTCAAGCTCAAACTGCACCAGGTCATGTGGACCTACGCCGCCCGCACCGGGCGCGACATCCTGCCCGCGCGCTACCGGGCGAGCACCATCTACCTGCGTCGCGTGCCTCACCTGCCGCCGCGCTGGTTCGATCCGGCCCATTTGCTGATCATGCAGGAGCTGTCCACGCAGCCGGGGACTTTTGAGGACCTGCGGGCCCGAACGGGTCTGGAGGAGCCTGTGCTGGCCAGCCGGTTGGCGGCGCTGTATTACGGCGCCGGACTCACCACCGACGCGGACAGCGCACGCCGTGCCCAGCCCACCATGCGGCAGAGCGTGCTGTCCCTGTGCATGGGCGCCGCCGATCGCGATCGCGAGGCGATCGCCCGGGAGGCCAGTCAGTCCGACCTGATGGCGCCGTCGAGCATCCTGCGGGAGGCGTCGCATTCGCCACTGCGCGTCGCCGGCGGCGAGCCAAGGCACAATGGAGCAGGGCCTCATCGCCCGGATTTAGAATGAAAGAGAGAAGCCGATGCGCAGCCAAGTGACCGTGACCTGGGGTGGAGCGTCCACCTTCCGTTTTGATCTGGAGGAAGTCCAGCCCATGCCTCACGATCAGGCACGGGCCTGGCTGGATGACCAGTTCAATTTCTTCGGTTGTGACCCCATCCGCCTGACCGGCAAGGTGCTGACCGCCGACAAGGTGATCGCGGTGGCGCAGGCCGCCGGCCAGGAGCGGTTCAGCGATGAATCCCACCGTCCCTGGGCGATGGCCTTCGTTCGCGCGGCGAGCGCGGCACTGGGCAAGCCGTCGATCACAGTCGACGTGCCGACCATGACCATCGGTTACTGAGCCAGGGCCTGCAGCAGGCGGCCATGGATGCCGCCGAAGCCACCGTTGCTCATGCAGACCACGTGGTCGCCCGGGCGTGCGGCTGTGCGCACGCTGGCCACCAGGGTGTCGATGTCGCTGGCCACCACGGCCCGTGAACCCATGGGCGCCAACGCCTCGGTGGCATCCCAATCCAGTCCCCCGGCATGGCAGAAGGCCAGATCGGCCTGCTCCAGGCTCCAGGGCAACTGGGACTTCATGGTCCCCAGTTTCATCGTGTTGCTGCGTGGCTCGAAGACCGCCAGGATGCGGCCGTCGTCGCCAGCCGCCGCCAGGCGTCGGCGCAGGCCGTCCAGCGTGGTGCGAATGGCCGTGGGATGGTGGGCAAAGTCGTCGTAGACCGTGACGGGTGAGCCCTGACCAGCCAGCCGGACCAGTCCCCGCGTTTCGAGGCGGCGACGCACATTCTCGAATCGACCCAGGGCATGGGCGGCGTCGGCAGGGGCAATGCCGACGTGTTCTGCGGCAGCGATGGCGGCCAGCCCGTTGAGCTGGTTGTGGGTGCCCGACAGCGTCCAGCTTACACGGCCCACCGGGGTGCCTCGCAGCAGCACCTCGAAATCGTGTGGCTCGCCCCTGGCGGTAAAGTCGCTCACGGCCGAGCCAAAGCTGCGCAATTCGCTCCACAGGCCCTGATGGATCACGCGGTCCAGGCTCTCCTCCAGACCGTTGGTCACCACGCGCCCGCTGGCGGGCACGGTGCGCAGCAGGTGGTGGAACTGGCGTTCGATCGCCGCCAGGTCGTCGAAGATGTCGGCGTGATCGAACTCCAGGTTGTTCAGGATGGCCGTTCGGGGACGGTAGTGGACAAACTTGCTGCGCTTGTCGAAAAAGGCGGTGTCGTACTCGTCCGCCTCGATCACAAAGGTCTTGCCCTGTCCCAGCCGGGCGGAAACCCCGAAGTTCATGGGGACGCCGCCGACCAGGAAGCCCGGCTGCAATCCACCGGCCTCCAGGATC
The DNA here is from genome assembly GCA_021166755.1 of Hydrogenophaga sp. Taxonomy (GTDB): domain Bacteria; phylum Pseudomonadota; class Gammaproteobacteria; order Burkholderiales; family Burkholderiaceae_C; genus Hydrogenophaga; species Hydrogenophaga bisanensis. The sequence goes on from JAJPEW010000233.1 coordinate 5,894, forward strand.
CACGCCAGCATCGAGGTGGTGGTGGTCTTGCCGTGCGTTCCCGCCACGGCGAGCACGTGACGTCCTTGCAGCACGTTTTCCGACAGCCACTGGGGTCCGCTGGTGTAGGGGGCGCCCGCATCCAGGATCGCCTCCATCAAGGGAAACTTGTGGCTGCCGTCGGGCAGCCGGGCGCGACTGACCACGTTGCCAATCACGAACATGTCCGGGCGCAGGGCCATCTGGTCGGCGCCGTAACCTTCGATCAGGTCGATGCCCAGTGCCCGCAACTGGTCGCTCATGGGGGGGTAGACACCGGCATCGCAGCCGGTGACCTTGTGGCCGGCCTCCCGGGCCAAGGCCGCCAGTCCGCCCATGAACGTGCCGCAGATTCCCAGAATATGTATGTGCATGCCGGGATTCTAGGTGTGTCAGATGGTCTGTCCGGGAATGGGGATGACGGGTGCAGGTTCCCGCGCCCGAAGGCACAATGCGGACATGAAAGCGCTCAGAGACGATGCCGCCGCCGACCTGCTGGCCGTGGCCGCACGGTTGGTGGTGGAAGATGGTCTGGAGTACGGTCCGGCCAAACAGCGGGCCGCCCGCCAACTGGGGCTGGGGGCTCGCGTGGCGCTGCCCGACAACCTGGCGCTGGAAGAGGCGGTGCGCGAGCACATTGCCATTTTCTGTCCCGAAGAGCAGGCGCGTGCCTTGCAGGCCTTGCGGGAAGTTGCCCTGAAATGGATGGAGCGCGTGGCCGATTTCCGGCCCATGGTGGGCGGCGCCGTGTGGCACGGCACCGCCACCGAACACAGCGACATCTATCTTCAGCTCTTCTGTGACGATCCCAAGGCCGCCGAGTGGCGCTTGCTGGACCGTCGGGTCGACTACCATCCCGGCACGGTCACCGGTTGGCGGGGCGAACCCGTGGATGCCCTGACGGTGCGTGACCGCCACCCTGACCTGGTCCATCCTGTTCTGTTGCACCTCATGATCCACGATCGAGACGATGACCGGGGCGCCTTGCGCCCCGATGCCCTGGGGCGGGCACCCCGGGGTGATGCGGCCGCCCTTCGGGCCCGGATGGCCGCGCCAGCAGGAGCATCCTCATGAATCGCCGGGCGCTGATGGCGCTGGTCGGGGCCGGCGCCGGCCTGGGTGGCGCCGCGCTGGCCTGGTGGCGCTTTCGTCCGGGGCCCGTGCTGTCCGGGGCGGAAGCGGCTTTCTGGGCGGGCCGTTTTGAGCAGCCGCAAGGTGGAGAGCTGCTCATGGCGGGCCTCAAGGGCCAGCCGTTGCTGGTCAATTTCTGGGCAACCTGGTGTCCGCCCTGTGTCGAAGAACTGCCCATGCTCAATGCTTTTTCCCGCGAGCAGGCGGGCCGGGGTTGGCGGGTGGTCGGCCTTGCGGTGGACCGGGTGGAGCCGGTGCGCAGTTTCCTGCAGCGGCTGCCGCTGGACTTCCCGGTGGGCATGGCCGGTTTGGCCGGCACCGAGATCAGCCGGTCCCTGGGCAACACGGCGGGCGGTCTCCCTTTCACGGTGGTCTTCGGGTCTTCGGGGCAGATTCTTCACCGCAAGATCGGCAAAGTCAGTCCTTCGGATCTGGCGCAGTGGGCGCAACTCGCCTGACATGGTCAATCTGCGCATCGCAGCGATAAATGCGCCCATTTGCGGGTAAAGTGCTGAATCGGCACGTGCACTAGGCCTGCTGATGGCGGGCGGTGCCCGCCGATGACCGGTCATCCCGCGGAGGCCGCTTCGTGTACACTGCGACACCCCAAGCTGGCAGGGTGTGTGGTTTTCGCGGAAAAAGCGCTCAGATCCCGCCAGTTGCCCGAAATTCGTTGGAGAAATCATGGATCTGAGAAAACTCAAGACACTGATCGACCTGGTGTCTGAATCGAACGTGTCCGAACTCGAAATCACCGAAGCAGAGGGCAAGGTCCGGATCGTCAAGAGCGCGCCGGCCGGTGCGGCGGCGGCACCCGTGGCCTACGTGGCAGCGCCCGCTCCGGCGGCAGCGCCGGCGGTCGTGGCAGCGCCGGCGTCCGAAGCCGCGGTGCCTGCGGCGGCGCCCGCAGCGATTACCGGCCACACGGTGAAATCGCCCATGGTCGGCACTTTCTACCGTGCGTCTTCGCCAGGGGCCAAGCCTTTCGCCGAAGTCGGGCAAGTGGTCAAGGAAGGCGAGACCATCTGCATCGTCGAGGCCATGAAGATCCTCAACGAGATCGAGGCCGACAAGTCCGGCACCATCACCCAGGTCCTGGCCGAAAACGGTCAGGCGGTCGAATACGGCCAACCCCTGTTCGTCATCGAATAAGGCGTCGCGCCCCATGTTCAAGAAAATCCTGATCGCCAACCGCGGCGAGATTGCGCTGCGCATTCAGCGTGCGTGTCGCGAGATGGGCATCAAGGCGGTGATGGTCTATTCCGAGGCCGACCGCGATGCCAAGTACGTGCGCCTGGCCGATGAGGCGGTCTGCATCGGCCCCGCTGCATCGGGCCAGAGCTACCTCAACATGCCGGCCATCATTTCCGCCGCCGAGGTGACCGATGCCGAGGCCATTCACCCCGGGTACGGCTTCCTCTCGGAAAACGCCGACTTTGCCGAGCGCGTCGAGCGCAGCGGCTTCACCTTCATCGGCCCGACCCCCGAGTCCATCCGCCTGATGGGCGACAAGGTGTCGGCCAAGCAGGCCATGATCCGTGCCGGCGTGCCTTGCGTGCCCGGTTCGGAGGGGGCACTGCCCGACGATCCCGTCCAGATCAAGCGGATTGCCAAGAGCATTGGTTATCCGGTGATCATCAAGGCCGCTGGCGGCGGTGGCGGGCGCGGCATGCGGGTGGTGCATACCGAGGCGGCCCTGCTGCACGCGGTGCAGACGACCAAGGCAGAAGCCGGTGCCGCTTTCGGCAATCCCGAGGTGTACATGGAGAAATTTCTCCAGAACCCGCGGCACATCGAGATCCAGGTGCTGGCCGACACCCACCGCAACGCGGTGTACCTGGGTGAGCGTGACTGCTCGATGCAGCGTCGCCACCAGAAGGTGATCGAGGAAGCGCCTGCGCCGGGCATTGCGCGTCGGCTGATCGAGAAAATCGGGGACCGCTGTGCCGCCGCCTGCAAGAAGATCGGCTACCGCGGCGCGGGCACCTTCGAGTTCCTGTACGAGAACGGCGAGTTCTACTTCATCGAGATGAACACGCGCGTGCAGGTCGAGCACCCGGTGACCGAACTGATCACCGGCATCGACATCGTGCGCACGCAGATCGCGGTGGCCGCTGGCGAAAAGCTGCCGTTCACCCAGCGCCAGATCCAGCTGCGCGGTCATGCCATCGAGTGCCGCGTCAACGCCGAGGATCCCTACAAGTTCACGCCGTCACCGGGGCGCATCACCACCTGGCACGCGCCTGGGGGCCCGGGCGTGCGGGTCGATTCGCATGTCTACACCAACTACTTCGTGCCGCCCAACTACGACAGCATGATCGGCAAGATCATCGTGCACGGCGACACCCGCGAGCAGGCCCTGGCCCGCATGCGCACCGCGCTGGCAGAAACGGTGGTCGAAGGCATCAAGACCAACATCCCGCTGCACCGCGAACTGATGGTCGATGCGAGCTTCATGACCGGCGGCACCAACATCCACTACCTGGAAGAGTGGCTCTCCCAGCACCAGCGCTGATCATGGCCATGCACGAACTGGTGCTGCTGGCACCTGAAACAGCGATCGAAGACCTGAGCGATGCGCTCGATGCGCTGGATGCGCTGAGCGTCTCGGTGGAGGACGCGGACGCCCTGACGCCTGCCGAGCAGGCGCTGTTTGGCGAGCCTGGCATGCCGCCGCCCAAAGAAGGTTGGCAGCGTTCGCGCGTCGTTGCACTGTTTCAGGAGGAATCCGCTGCCCGCGAAGCGGCGGTTCTGCTGCAGGCGCAGGATTTCTTCAGCGGCTGTCAGGTGATCGGTGTGCAGCCGGTGGCCGATCAGGACTGGGTCCGATTGACGCAGTCCCAGTTCGACCCGGTCGAGATCACGCCCACGTTCTGGATCGTGCCGAGCTGGCACGAGCCGCCTTCGGTGGCGCGCCAGGTGATCCGGCTCGATCCCGGGCTGGCGTTTGGCACCGGTACCCATCCGACCACCCGCATGTGCCTGCGCTGGACGGCCAATCGCGGGGCGCAGGGGCTGCGCGTGCTCGACTATGGCTGTGGTTCCGGCATTCTGGCCATCGGTGCGGCCAAGTTTGGTGCGACCTCGATTGACGCGGTCGACATTGATCCGGCGGCGGTGGAAGCCACGCGACTGAATGCGGTGGCCAATCATGTGGAACTCAACGCCGGGCTGCCCGAGGCGGCGCAGGGCGAATACGACCTGGTGCTGGCCAACATCCTGGCCACCCCGCTGAAGGTGCTGGCACCGCTGTTGTGTGCCCATGTGCGGTCGGGTGGACATCTGGTGCTGGCCGGCATCCTCGAGCGCCAGGCCGACGAGCTGCGTGAAGCCTATGCCCCATGGCTCTCGTTGTCGGTCAGCGACCGGGAAGATGGCTGGATCCTGATGACCGCCTCGCGTTGAGGTGATGCCGATCGGCCCCTCGCGGCCGCTGACCGGTAAGGGCGTCCTGCAATAATTCGCGCATGACCTACACCACCCGATGTCCCGCGTGTGGCACGACCTTTCGGGTTGTGCCAGACCAGCTCAAGATTTCGGACGGGTGGGTGCGCTGCGGGTATTGTTCCGACGTCTTTGACGCCACCCTGAACCTGCAGCCTTGGTCGGGCGACTCGGCAGAGGTGGCCAGCCAGGCCCCCAGGCCTCCGGTCAACCCGCCGGCACCGGCCGGTGATCCCACCATGCCGGGAGAACCACGTCCTGCTGAAAGGACCGAGACCGACGAGCTGCCCGCGACGGTGACCGCGGCGCCGCCGGCTGCACCGGTGGCGGTCGCCGCGCCTGCGGTGGCCGCTTCTCCGGACATCAGGGTCCCCGACCCCGGGCTGGACAGTCCGACCGACGACGAGCCGATGGCGTCCGGATGGGAGGACTCGGATTTCATGGCCGAGCTCCAGCGCTATGCCCGGCAAGTGCGCGCTGGTGACCCATCGGAATCCCCGGAGCCTTCAGACAGGACGCCATCGCCCGCCGAGTCGCTGGCATCGGCGTCGGCGAATGTGCTGGCCAAGGCCATCACGCCCGCCGGTGCCGATGCGGTGGCCGAGCATCAGGCGCAGACGGAGGACCGGTCGAGGCCACCGCTGTTGCAAAGAGCGCCTGAGCCCGCACCGATGCCCGAGGCCGAGCCCGTGGCGGACCCTGAGGTGGAACCCGGTTTCGTGGTGCAGGCCCGTCGACGCGCCTTCTGGTCATCGGCGGGGGTGCGCGCCGTGATGCTGGTTCTGGTGCTCCTGCTCGGTACCACGCTGGTGGGTCAATGGGCGCTGCACGAGCGCGATGCCGTGGCGGCGCGTTGGCCCGCTGCGCGCCCGGCGCTTGAGCAGGCCTGTGAGCACTTGGGTTGCACGGTGGCTGCCCTGCAGCGCATCGATGATGTCGTGATCGACAGCTCCAGCCTGCAGCGCAAGCTGGGCAATTTCTACGCGTTCGACCTGGTTCTGAAGAACCGGGCCGATGTTCCTCTGGCAGCGCCCGCGCTGGAGCTGACCCTCACCGACCTGCGCGATCAGGTGATCGCCCGCCGGGTGTTCCTGCCTCAGGAAATGCCTGGCATGCCGGACGAACTGCCGGCCAGGGAATCGGTGAGCACCAGTCTGCGGCTGTCGATTGCCCTGGGCAACGACGCCACCATGTCGGGGTTCCGTGCCCTGGTTTTCTATCCCTGAAGTCATTCCTCACCATGTCCATCCTCATCTGCGGCTCTCTGGCCTTCGACACCATCATGACCTTCGAGGGGCGGTTCGCCGAGCAGATCCTGCCCAGCCAGCTGCACATCCTGAACGTGTCCTTTCTGGTGCCGGGCATGAGGCGCGAATACGGCGGCTGCGCCGGCAACATTGCCTACGGACTGCGTCAGCTGGGTTCGCCGGCCGTGCCCCTGGCCATGATCGGCAACGACGCGAGCGACTACCTTGCGCGCCTGCAGGCGCTGGGCGTGGACACGCGTTTCATCGGTACCACGGCCGACAACTACACGGCGCAGGCCATGATCATGACCGATCGGGACAACAACCAGATCACGGCCTTCCATCCGGGCGCGATGGCTCAGGCCCATGAGAACCGCGTGCCCACCGCGGCGGGCATTCAGCTGGCGATCGTGGCGCCCGACGGACGCGACGCCATGATCGAGCACGCGCAGCAACTGGCCGAGGCCGGCATTCCCTTCGTTTTCGATCCGGGACAAGGGCTGCCGATGTTCAACGGCGAGGAACTGCGTCGCTTCATTGACCAGGCCAGCTGGGTGGCGGTCAATGACTATGAAGGCAAGATGCTCAGCGACCGGACCGGCCTGTCGCTGGAGCAGATTGCCGCCAAGGTCAAGGGACTGGTGGTGACGCTGGCGGAGCACGGTTGCGATGTCTATGAGGGAGGGGCGGTCAAGCGGGTGCCCGGGGTCAAGGCGACCGAAGTGGTCGACCCCACCGGTTGCGGTGACGCGTTCCGTGCGGCGCTGCTGCATGGCCTGTCCCAGGCGTGGACCCTGGAGCGTTGCGCGGAGCTGGGCAACCGCATGGGTGCCCTGAAGATCGCTCGGCGAGGCGGTCAGAACTACCAGCTGACCTGATCGGCCGCCCCAGAAAAAAAGCCCGGGGCTTGCGCACCGGGCTTGGGGCTCAGTCGGACTGAACTCAGGGCTTGCTGGACGTCGGGAACGGCCAGGCTGCCTGCGGATTCAGTTTGGTCTGTGCTGCAGGGGCCGCAGGGGCTGCCGGCTTTTTAGCCGGCGCGGCTTTTTTTGCGGGGGCTGCCTTCTTGGGGGCAGCAGCCTTCTTGGCGGGTGCAGTGGCCTTCTTCGCCGGAGCAGCCTTCTTGGCGGGTGCAGCGGCCTTCTTGGCCGGAGCAGCCTTCTTGGCGGGTGCAGCAGCCTTCTTGGCCGGAGCAGCCTTCTTGGCGGGTGCAGCGGCCTTCTTCGCCGGAGCAGCCTTCTTGGCGGGTGCAGCGGCCTTCTTGGCCGGAGCGGCCTTCTTCGCCACGGCGGCCTTCTTGGCCGGGGCTTTTTTCGCAGTTGCCATTGTTTTCTCCTTGATCAAGTTGCAAAGAGCACTTCAGGCGACAGGGGCTCGCCGAAGTGATTCAAGTCCCTGCCGGTGGTCGGCTGCAGCCGCTTCCATCCGCAAGGCTTTGAATCCATGGACAAAACCCTGCCCCGGACGCCAGGGCGCCGGAGGCAGGGTTTTGGGTGAGAGATGTTCATGAAGGGCAGGACTCAGTCCCAGGACAGCGCTCCCCCCGACTGGTACTCGATGACGCGCGTCTCGAAGAAGTTGCGCTCCTTCTTCAGGTCGATCATCTCGCTCATCCAGGGGAAAGGATTCTCTTCGTTGGGGAACAGGGGTTCCAGACCGATCTGCGTGGCACGCCGGTTGGCGATGTAGCGCAGATAGCCCTTGAACATGGACGCGTTGAGGCCAAGCACACCACGCGGCATCGTGTCCTCGGCGTAGCGGTACTCCAGATCGACGGCCTTGAGGAACAGCTCCTTGATCTCGGCCTTGAACTGCGGAGTCCACAGGTGCGGGTTCTCGAGCTTGATCGCATTGATCAGGTCGATGCCGAAGTTGCAGTGCATCGACTCGTCGCGCAGGATGTACTGGTACTGCTCGGCGGCACCGGTCATCTTGTTCTGGCGGCCCAGCGCGAGGATCTGCACGAAGCCGACGTAGAAGAAGATGCCTTCCATGATGCAGGCGAAGACGATCAGCGACTTCAGCAAATCCTGGTCGGCCTGCGGGGTGCCGGTCTTGAATTCGGGGTTGGTGAGCGTGTTGATGAAGGGGATGAGGAATTCGTCCTTGTCGCGGATGCTCTCGACCTCGTGATAGGCGTTGAAGATTTCGCCTTCGTCCAGGCCCAGCGATTCGACGATGTACTGGTAGGCGTGGGTGTGGATCGCCTCTTCGAACGCCTGGCGCAGCAGGTACTGGCGGCACTCGGGCGCGGTGATGTGGCG
>JAJPEW010000272.1 GCA_021166755.1 Hydrogenophaga sp.
GAGAGCACCCAGGGTTTTGTGGTGCGCAAGGGCTCGCAGGCGGTGGCCGAGGTGGTGCCCTCGCTGGAGAGCAACAAGCCCGCCCGCCTGGCGCAGCGTGAAGACCTGATCGAGCGCGGTGTGGTGGAGCTCGACGGCGGCGCCTACCGGTTCATGCAGGACTATGTGTTCTCCTCACCCAGCGTGGCGGCCGCCTTCGTGTTGGGCATGAGCTGCAACGGCCGCACCAAGTGGAAGGACGCCCAGGGGCGGACGCTGAAGGCGTTGCAGGAGGCGGAACTTGATTAATGCTGTGAAAATATACAGTTATTCCGGGTTTCTGCTTCAAAATTACCATTATGGTAAATTCCTTGATCGTTTCAGAGTACAGTGGAGGTCCACCACCGGGCGACCGCGTCAAGATCGGTGGTGGGCCGTGGTATTCGTTGGAGCGGGTGCAGGGGTTGGCTGTGCAGCCTGGTGGTTTGCTCCTTTGGACCAGGAAGTGCTCACGTGATGTGGCGAACCTGACGTGGGATGCAGACGATGTGGCGTCGGTGATTTCGGCGTTGAAATCGAGTGACTACAAAGATTCCGAGTGGTGCGACAACGGCAAGGCGTGGGCAGCGTGCGATGCGTACACCTTTCGGCGCCGCGAGTGGATCGACACAGCTCGCAAAGCAATGACGGTGGAGTATTTCCTGAAGTTCGCGATTGGCAAGACCGGTGCGTTGGTGCTGATGGTGTCTTGCCATACCTGAGCGAATCACAAGACCAGGAGGTCTGTATGAATGACAAAACACGGTGCCCCATTTGCGGGGAGGGCCACGTGACCGATCACGTGGAGCTGGTGGAAGCCGAATACAAGGGACACAAAGGCCAGGTGGCTTCGCACTATCAGCTGTGCGACGCGTGCGGGTCTGACTTTGCCGGCGCTGCAGAAATGCGTGCCAACAAGCGAGCCGTGATGGCGTTTCGCAAGCAGGTGGATGGCTTGCTCAGTGGGGCAGAGATTGCGGCTTTGCGCGAACGGTACAAGATCAACCAGAAGCAGGCTGCCCGGCTGTTCGGCGGTGGCCCGGTGGCTTTCAGCAAGTACGAAAACGACGACGTGGCGCATTCCGAGGCCATGGACAAGCTGCTGCGTCTGGTGCTGTGCAGTGAAGACGCGTTCTGGGCGCTGGTGGACCAGGAAGGCATGACCGCTGAACTCCGCCCGGCCAAACCGGCGGCGCAGATCGTTTTCGCAAGGAACCGATCCAGCAACGTGATCGTTGCCAACTTCGGCAATGGCGGCTTCCGGCCTTCGCCCTCTGTGGGCATGCACGCCTATACGGTCGCGGGGCATGGCGTTGAGCCGCAGGAGCGCCAATGGAAGTAGTTGAGCAGCGCCCGCGCCTGGTGTCGTTGCGCGTCACGCAGTTTCGAGGCGACAACAGTGCGCCCGCTCCAGCGCAGCAGAAACTGAGCCTGGAACTCCGGCAGGACATCGAGGTCGGCTTGGGCACCTCGGCCAACGCAGATGGCCGATTACTGGCGCTGGTCAATGTCGTGCTGCATGCCGCAGCCAAAACTGCTGACGGGGCTGATTCCGGCGCGGTCTTTGAAGGCCGATACGAAGGCAAGTTCGAGTACCCAGCGGGCGTGACCGAAGAGCTGATCAGCGCACGCTTTGCCAAGGAGCCTTACCAATACGTACTGGTGGCACAGGTGGTTCCTCTGGCCATGACCCATTTCCGCCGGGAGCTACAGGCCATGGGCCTGGACGCCCGCGAGTTGCCGCTGGGCATTTGATACACCTGCAGGCCGAGCGTTCGGCTAATTTTGATGAACACCCACACCCTCGTCCAGAAACTCTGGAACTACTGCAACGTGCTGCGCGACGACGGCATGAGCTATGGCGACTATGTGGAACAGCTGACCTACCTGCTGTTCCTGAAGATGGCCGACGAGCGCAGCAAGCCGCCGTACAACCAGCCCAGCATCGTGCCGGCGGGCTACAGCTGGCCCGAACTGCTCAAGCGCGATGGCGATGCGCTCTTTGACCATTACCGCCACACGCTGGAGCGGCTGGGCATGGAGCGCGGCACGCTGGGGCTGATCTTTGCCAAGGCGCAGAACAAGTTCCAGGACCCGGCCAAGCTGCGCCGGGTGATTGCGGACCTGATCGACACCGAGACCTGGACCATTCTGGGTGCGGACGTGAAGGGCGACGCTTACGAAGGCCTGCTGGAACGCAACGCGCAAGACACCAAGAGCGGCGCAGGCCAGTACTTCACGCCGCGTGCGCTGATCCAGGCCATGGTGGACTGCATCGCGCCGCAGCCGGGCGAAACGATCTGCGACCCGGCCTGCGGCACGGGCGGCTTCCTGTTCACGGCGCACAACCACATCACCGCGCACCACAGGAACCTCACGCGCGACCAGCTCAAGCATCTGAAGGAAAAGGCCTTCACCGGCTACGAGCTGGTGCAGGCCACGGCGCGGGTGTGTGCCATGAACCTGATGCTGCACGGCATTGGCTCCGAAAAGTCGGTGCCGGTGGTGGTGGGCGATGCGTTGGGCTCAGACCCCGGCGAGCGCTACGACGTGGTGCTGGCCAACCCGCCGTTCGGCAAGAAGAGCAGCACGGTGATCGTGGGCGAAGACGGCCGCACCAGCACTGAGAAAGACATCATCGAGCGCGACGATTTCTGGGCCACCACCAGCAACAAGCAACTCAATTTTGTGCAGCACATCAAGACCCTGCTGGCCACCCACGGCCGTGCAGCGGTGGTGCTGCCCGACAACGTGCTGTTTGAAGGCGGCGCGGGCGAAACCATCCGCCGCAAGCTGCTGCACGAATGCGACCTGCACACCCTGTTGCGCCTGCCCACCGGCCTGTTTTATGCCCAGGGCGTAAAGGCCAATGTGCTGTTCTTCGACAAGAAACCGGCCAGCGAAACGCCCTGGACGAAGCAGCTGTGGATCTACGACCTGCGCACCAACCAGCACTTCACGCTCAAGACCAACCCGCTCAAGCGCGAACACTTGGACGAGTTCGTTGACCTGTACCAGGTGGGCCAGAGGCAACTGCGGCAGCCGACCTGGTCAGCCGAGAACCCGGATGGCCGCTGGCGCGTGTACAGCTACGACGAACTCGTGGCGCGCGACAAGGCCAGCCTGGACATCTTCTGGCTCAAGGACGAATCGCTGGCCGACAGCGACAACCTGCCGCCACCGGACGTGATTGCGCAGGAAATCGTGGAAGACCTGCAGGCCGCGCTGGAGCAGTTCAGGCTGATCGCAGGGGATCTGGCGGACGCCGCCGCCGCCCCGGACTGAGGGCGTGCGCCGCGGCTGCCCCCTTACTTCAAGAGCCCACCCAGATCAAAGCTCACATCCCCCGCCTGCCAGGGTGTGGGTGATACGCCCGCGTCCAGCAGCTTGCGCGCCTGCAGATGGTCCTTGGCCGCATTGACGCTGTCGACCGCCAGCAGCCGGTCGCCCTGGAAGTGGTAGACGCTGAAGCTGCCGCCCGCCATGTCGCCGCGCACCGCCCAGGCATCGGCTCCCGTGGACAGACCGGCCATCTGCAGCTTGCGGTCGTACTGGTCGCTCCAGAACCAGGGGGTGGCGTTGAAGGGGCGATCCTGCCCCAGCAGCGCGGCGGCCGCGCTCTTGCCCTGTTCGGTCGCGTTCTGCACCGACTCCAGGCGCAGCAGTGAACCGTCGGCCAGGCGCCGTGCGGTGCAGTCTCCAGCGGCGACGATGGCCGGGTCGCTGGTGCGCCCGCAGGCGTCCACCACGATGCCACGGTCACATGCCAGCCCGGCGTCGCGGGCCAGCTGGTCGTTGGCGGCCACACCGATGCCGACCACCACCAGACCGGCCGGCAGTACGCTGCCGTCGGTCAGCTTCACACCGCTCACACCATTGGCATCGGCCTCAATACCCGCCACCTGGGCGTTCAGCATCAGTTGCACGCCATGGCTGCGGTGCAGGCTGGCGTACCAGTCGGACAGCACCGGGGCCAGCACCCGGCCCAGCAGGCGGGGGGCGGCTTCCAGCACGGTCACGCGAGCGCCTTTCTTGCGCGCGGTGGCGGCCACTTCCAAGCCGATGAAGCCGCCGCCGATCACCACGATGGGCAGGTCTTGTTCAATGCACACCGCCATGCGCTCGGCAATGGCGCTGGCGTCTGCGCGTGAGCGCAGGGGCAACACCCCGGCGGCATGCCCGCCAGTCAAGGGCAGGGCGCGTGGCGTGGCGCCGGTGGCCAGCACCAGGCCGGTGTAGGGCAGGGCGCTGCCATCGGCCAGTTGCAGGGTTTTCGCGTCACGGTCGATGCGTTGCACCGTCAAGCCGGTGCGCAGCTCAATGCCCTTGCGTGCCAGCATCTCCGGCGCGCGCATCACCAGCTGGGCTGCATCCATCTCGCCGGCCAACCAGGCCTTGGACAGCGGCGGACGGTGGTAGGGGCCATGCGGCTCGTCACCCAACAGGGTGATGCTGCCCTCGTAGCCGCCCGCGCGCAGGGCCTCGGCGGCCTGCACGCCGGCCTGGCCGGCACCCACGATGACGATGCCGGGCGCGGTCATTCCTGGCACTCGGGCAAGGTCACCACGCCGCCTTCCAGCGCGGGGCTGGCCTTGATCTGGCAGGCCAGCCGGCTGTTCGGTCGGCGTTCGGCCACCACGTTCTCCAGCATGTCCAGCTCGCCCTGCGAGGGTGGAGGCAGCACGCCGGCCAGCATATCGTCGACGTAGCAGTGGCAGGTGGCGCAGGCGCAGGAGCCGCCGCATTCGCCGATGATGCCGTCGATGCCGTTGGTGGTGGCGCCCTGCATCAGGCTCCAGCCGTCGGCCAGGTCGATGGTGGTGGACTGGCCGTTGGCCTCGACATAGGTGATGTGTGCCATCGTGGTCTTTCTGCGTTGAACTTACTGGGCCTTGAGCTGCAGCACCAGCGGGCTGCGGAAGGTGGACGAAGGCATCCAGGGCAGCTGGTCAGCCACACGCCTGTAGTCGGGCACCACCTGATGGAATTCCTCGAACGCGATCTTGACCGCGAGGCGGGCAATCGCGGTGCCCAGGCAGGCATGCACGCCACCGCCAAAGCCCAGATGGCCACGCGGCTTGCGCGCGATGTCATACACATCGGGATTGGGGTACTGGCGCTCGTCGCGGTTGCCGCTGCCGTAGGCCAGACAGACGAAGTCGCCTTCCTTCATGGTCTGGCCGTGCAGGGTC
>JAJPEW010000307.1 GCA_021166755.1 Hydrogenophaga sp.
GGCATGACGTTGCGCAGGATCTGCTCGACGTCCAGCACCTGCACCAGCCGGGTGCCGTCTTTTTCACCGTCCAGCTTGGCGATGCTGGTGACCAGATCGCCACCGTTGCCGTCGGCGGCCAGCACGCTGCTCCAGTCCAGCCGCACGATCTCGTCGACCTCTTCCACCGCAAAGGCCTGGGTGGTTCGGGCGTATTCCGTCACCATCAGGATGGTCAGGCCGCGCTTGGGCGTGCAGCCCACGATGGCCGGCAGGTCGATCACCGGGATGATCTGCCCGCGGATGTTGGCCACACCCAGCACATGCTGTGGCGCGTTGACCATGGCCGTGATGGTGGGCATGACCATGATCTCGCGCACCTTGAACACGTTGATGCCGAACAGTTCGCGGCGGTCGGTGCCGGGCGCCTCGCCCAGGCGGAACAGCATCAGCTCGAACTTGTTGTTGGCCGTGAGGTTGGTGCGTTCGTGGACGTCGTTCAACGCGGTGGACATGGCAGATGCTCCTGTGGAGGGATACCCGCAGGATAGAAGCCTGGGCCACCGGTCAAAGGGCGGATGAGCGAGGGATTTGCGGCGCTGTTGGCGGGATGGCCGTCACCGTGGCGAGTCGGTATCGATCTCCACCTCGATCTGACGGATGACGCCGCCGCCTTCGACACTGCCGCTGACCTTGCCTTCGCCCAAGGCCATCTGCACGCACAGCGCGCGGTCGATCTTGTCCTTGTGCACCTCGCAGCGGGCGATGGCATTGCGCTCCAGCTGCGCGGCGTCCACGGCGGGGTCACGGGTCCCGCGCAGGGCTTCCTGACGCGCCGCGCCCGCGTCTCGCAAGCAGTCCTTGCGCGCGTCGGAATCGGACAGCACCATGCAGGCCTGCCGGTCCGTCTGGTACTGGGCGTCCACCACGGCCCGATCGCCAGCCGCCAGCGCAGGCGCCAGCGGAAACGAGAGGACCAGGGACAGACCCATCCGTTGCAGTGTGTTCATCGCAGATCTCCTTGCGTATGTCATGACAAGGGGTCATGGTAGGCATTGCAGTGACTCGGAACCGTCCGACGATGCCGGCAGAGAATGTAGGACAGCGCCGACAGCTACAGGGGCAACCGGGCTTCAACGGTGGTGCCCTCTCCCGGCGCCGACCGGATGGTGACGTCGCCCCCGCACGAGCGGATGCGAAACCGCATGCCCTGCAATCCGTGACTGCCCGACGGCTTGACAGCAGCGGGGTCGAAGCCCTGCCCATCGTCCTGGACCGTGACCTGCACGTGATCCCGGTCACGCCGCAGGGACACCGTCACCCGATGGGCATTCGCGTACTTGGCTATGTTGGTCAGTGCTTCCTGCACCAGGCGGTACACCGCCAGAGCGCGCTCCGGGGACAAGGTGACCTCGTCCACCTGCACGTCCACCGGCAGTTCGGAGCGCTGCGCAAACTCCTTGCACTGGATCTGCAAGGTGTGGCGCAGCCCCAGGTTCGACAGCGATGAGGGGCGCAGGTCCTCGATGATGCGGCGCTTGAGGGCAATGCCGGCATCCAGGCTCTGCCCCAGGTGTTCCACCAGTCTCTGCTTTTCTCCGGTCTCGTCACGGATGCGCTTGCGGATGCGGGCCAGGTCCAGCTTGGCCGCGGTCAGGAGTCCTCCCAGCTCATCGTGCAGTTCGCGCGCCAGCCGGGCACGCTCATCCTCTCTCACCCGCTCCATGTGACGCGCCAGCTCGATCACCTCCTCCGTGCGCCGGACCACTTCTTCGTCCAGCCGGTCTCGCTCGGCGTGCAGCTGCAGCATGTACACGCGCCGCTGCTGCTCCAGGTGGCGGCCCAGACGCATCAGGGCAACCGCCCCGCCGAGGCACAGGATCACCAGCACCCAGATGCCGGCGCGGCTCCAGCGCAGGACCTGGTCGCGCTGGTAGCTGGTGCTGGTGTAGTGGGCGGTCTCCTGCCGGATGATGCGATCACTCACCTCCCCGACCTGATCCATCAGCTCGCGTCCCATGTCGGTCAGGGTCAGATCGATCGCAGCCTCACGGTCACCCCGGTCGTACAGCTCCAGGACGGTCTGCATCTCCGAATACTTGCGCCGCGCAAGCTCCACCAGCTCAAGCAGGGCGTCCCGGTGCAACGGGTTCTGCACCGTGGCGGCCTCGGCCAGCTGGATCATCTCGATCAGCGACCGCTCCTGGTCGCGGTACGGCTGAAGGTAGTTCAGGCGGCCCGTAAGCATGTAGCCGCGCTCGGCGCTCTCCATGGCCAGCAAGGCGCTTCTCATGCCGCCCACGGTCATCTGCAAGTCGACGCTGGCCTCGCGGTCGTCACCGATAGCCATCAGCCGGTAGAAGCCAAGCTCGCTGACCACCAGCACCATCAACGCCAGCGACATGGCCACCGGCCCGATGTAACGGCTGGACACCCATCGACCCACCTGATTCAAGCTCATGTTCATGTGGCCACCTTATACTGAATCGATCCCCTGTTCACCCCAGACACAGCACCATGATCCGTGTGGGAATCGTCGACGATCACGCCATTGTCCGCACCGGCCTGAGCCAGTTTCTTTCCGATCAGGTGGACTTTCGCGTGGTGGCCGAAGGGGCCAGTGGCAAGGATGCGCTGGAGATGGCCCGTGGCGGTGAGCTGGATGTGCTGGTGCTGGACCTGTCGATGCCTGACCAGAGCGGCATCGATGCGCTGGCGGCGATCCGCACGCGCTGCCCGGACCTGGCCATCCTGATCCTCAGCGGTTTTCCGGAAGCGCACTACGCCACCACCTTGCTACGCCAGGGTGCCAGTGGCTACCTCAACAAGGAATGCGATCCGGAAGAGATCGCCAAGGCCATCCGGACGGTGGCGCTGGGCAGGCGCTACATCACCCCCCAGGTAGCCGAGCTGCTGGCCGACGGCATGCTGTCGGGCAGCGGCGACAGGCCGCCCCATGAGGCGCTGAGCGAGCGCGAGCTGCAGGTCTTCCTGCGGCTGGCCCAGGGCGAGACCGTGGGCCATATTGCCGAACAGATGTTCCTCAGCGTCAAGACCGTCAGCACCTACCGCTCGCGCGTGCTGGAGAAACTCTCCCTGAGCACCAACAGCGACCTGACCTACTACGCGCTCAAGAACGGGTTGATCCAGTAACCTGGCTCAGCCGGCTGCCACCTCGTTGCAGTAGCCCACCAGTGCGTCGATGTCCCGGGACTTGTCAAACACCTTGTCGGCCCCGAGATGCAGGCATTCGGCGCGAATCTCCGGGGTGGCGTAGTTGGTCAGTACCACCGGTCGGGCCGGTGCACGCAGCTTGGACAGCCGGCTCAGCACATCCAGACCGGAGCCACCCTTGAGAAAGATGTCGATGATCACCAGGTCACAGCCGTCCTGTTCGATCAGCGTCTCCAGTTGCAGAATCGCGTCATCGGCGCTGGCGGCATGCCCGACGATGTCCACCGGCGCCAGGTCCTCCAGCGCAGCGGCCAGATTGGACCGGATAACCGGGCTGTCTTCCACAAGAAAGGTCTTCAGTCTGGGCATGGAAACGTGGCCTGCAGACCCTGAACGCCCGTCGCCCGCGGTGGTCTCAGGATCGGATTCATTCTAGTGTCTGCAGCCGATGGAGGTTGTAGGACGTGTCCGACATCTGCAATGCGTTCACGCCATCAGTTCTGGACAATGATGTCGTTGCGCACATCCTTGACACCCGGTGTGCCGCGTGCCAGCTGTTCGGCCAGCACGCGCTCGTCAGGGGTCTTGGCAAAGCCGGCCAGCTGCACCACGCCATTGAGCGATTCGACCTTGATGGCCAGGGCGCTGACCGCGCGATCCTCGGCAAACTTGGCCTTGACGCGGGTGGTGATCGTGGTGTCATCGATGTAGGAGCCGACACTCTGCTGGTCTCGCACCACGGCGCAGCCGGTGGTGGCCAACACAGCGCCCTTGGCCAGGGCGGCAGCGAGCAGGAATCGGGAAAAGGCGGGATTCATCATCGTGATCTCCTGAGTGAAAGAAAGGATTCGCCCGACAGGGCAGTACCTTCACTTTAGGCGTCAGATGTGCGTCATCCCATCAGCCACGGCCCCATCGTCTTGTCAGACACGGCTGACAAGACCGGCCGGCGCAGTCCATCCGAAGAACGTCAGAATCTCGGCGCGCTGCGCCATGGCATCGCTTCGCCCCAGTTCGATCAGCTCCCGGGTGAAGTCGGCCTCGAACAGCAGGTAGCTCAGCAAGGCGCTGTCCTGACGGATGGTGCCGCTGCCGTTCGGGCCCGGAGGCTGGCCATTGCTGCCCAGCATTTGCAGAAGACGGCGAACCGTTTTCGGCAGTGCAGCCGCATGGCGCGAGGCCAGCTCGTCCAGCCGCCGGGATGGCGCCACCAGCAACAGATCGATCGGCCGCAACTGGCTCTTGGCGCGATGCTCCGGGCTGATCAGCGACAGCGTGTGGTTGATGCGCCGCAGGCGCTCCACATCCACCGCAAGCGTGTCCAGGAAGATGCTGGACAGGGCATGCCCGGCGATCTGGCCGAGCGTGGGATAGTCGGTGCTGTGCGGACGCTGCATGGGTGGCTCGGCCATGCGGCCAGCGCCGATGACCAGTACCTTGTCGGCCCCCAGATGAATGGCCGGCGAGATGGGTGCCGTCTGCCGCATCGAACCATCGCCGAAATAGGCAGGTCCGTTCGGACCCCGCAGCGACGCCGCCGGAAACACGAAGGGGATGGCCGAGCTGGCCAGCAGGTGATCGACCGTGAGGGGGCACGCCTGAGCCACCCGCTGGTTTCGCATCCATGGCTGGATGGGCTTTCGGCTTCGGTAGAAGGTGACATGCTCGCCACTGGCGTAGTTCGATGCCGTCACCGCCAGCGCCTGCAGGTGACCATCGGCCAGATTGCGCTCCAGCTGCGCCCAGTCGATCTCGCGTTCGAGCAGGCCCCGCAAGGGCTCATTGTTCAGCAGCGACCGTGGGCGAAGGCGCTTGTTGGCCAAGACCCAGCCGATGCTCAGCATCGACATCCAGCGCGCGCCGGAGGCGATCATGTCCGAGACCTCGGCGCGGTAGACCTGCTGGGCATGGAAGTTCGACCACACCTGCACCAGCCGGTCGACCCTGTTCCCGAAGTCATGGGCACCGCTGGCCAGCACCGCCGCGTTGATGGCACCGGCAGACGTGCCGCAGACGATCGGAAAAAGATTTCCGGTGCCCTGACCGTGCTGGCGGGCCAGATCGGCAATGGCAGCGAGCACACCCACCTGGTAGGCTGCCCGCGCACCACCCCCACTCAAGACGAGTCCAACGCGCTCTGTCATACGGTCACCGGATCCCCAGGCCCCGACGCAGTTCCTTGAGCAACAGCAGCACCTGATTGGAGCCGTGCTGGAAGGATGTGCGAAGCAGGCGGTCGGCCTCGTCCCTGCGACCGGCCTGAGCCTCCCGCAGCACTTGCGCCGCCTGGTGGTGAAAGTACTTGTGCTTGGACACCAGCAGGGTGAATGCCGGGTATTTGCCCAAGCGCTCCCGCCCGGGTCCGTGCAGCCACTTGCCCAGATCGCAGCGATCGTCCTGGCAGACCAGCTCAGGGTCAAGGTCATCGCAGGCTGCGCCATCCAGCACCTGCTCCAGGAGCAGCTTCCACCGCTCATGGGCAGCTATCGCCTGATGGATGTCCAGTTCGGCCATCACGGCCGACTTGGTTCTGGCGTCAAGAACGGGCTGATCGCCAGCAGCATCCGGCGACATCAATTCGCTGACGGTGAAGTCTTCGTCCCGCTTGAACCAACGACTGAAAAAACCCATCGACAAGTCTCCTTCTGAAGCAGGGCAACGACACCGCCAACCTCTGCATTTCCATATTGCGCTGAAAAGCACATCATGGGACACGCGGCCATTGACCGTCATCAAAAACCGGACGCAGAAAGCAGGTGGCGTGGGCTGCCGTCCACACTCAGGCGTGACGCTCGCGCACAAAGGCGACGGCGGCCAGTACCGCGACCACCTGCGCCTCGTTGCATTGCTCCGCCGTCACGTGCGGGCTGTCGGGATAGACCTCGGTGGTGGTGGTCAGTGGGGCGCCAGTGATGCCGGCGCAAAGGCCCAGGGCCTTGAGGGGATAGCGGATCACGCCACGGTCGACGGCTGGCGACCCGATGATCTCGCCCTTGTCGTTGGCAGGCGCAATGTGGGTCACCCGCTCGACCGCGGCAATGATGGCGCGCTGGAATGCCGGTTGCGGGTTCTCGGTGTCGTCCACCAGATAGAAGCCGTCCGGAATGCTGCCGGGTTCAAAGGGCTTGCCGTCACGCGCTGCCAGTGCTGGCCGGAACTCGGTTTCGTCGGTGTCGGTGGTTTCGTGCAGGTCAATGTGTGCAACGAACTGACCCAGCCAGGGACGGACCAACCGCATCAGGGCGGCGGCTTCCTGCGACGGGCTGGGCTCGCGAAACGACCGGTTGGGATCCACCGCGTCATGGTTCCAACGGTGGATGCGCTCGTAGGCCCAAGGACTCACGCAGGGCGCCACCAGCAGATTCACCTGTCCTTGCAGGTCGGCGGCGTGGTGCTCCAGCAGGCGCAAGGCGCCGTGGACACCGCTGGTTTCGTAGCCGTGCACCCCACCGGTGACCAGAACCACCGGCCGCCCTTCCTGCCAATCGCGACTGCGCGCCGCCACCAGCGGATAGCGCTCCTGGCCGTACACCACCTCCCCGTACGGCTGCAGATCAACACGGTCGCGCAGGCCTTCCAGCGGCACCAGCACATCCTGGGCGTAGCTGCGATGGCGCTGCTGACGGGCTCGCCATTGGCTGATCTCCTCTGGGCCCCAGGCCAGACCGGGCTGGCCGATAGGGTAGTGATGGGTTGGCGTATTCATGGCTTGCCATTATCAACAGGCATCGGCCGTGGCATCATCAAAAGACCGGTCCTTCAGGAGAGCCACCATGCCGTCCCGCCGCGCCAGCCCGGTCAACCCGTCCGGGGGTACCACCTCTTCTTTCGAGCAGGCCATCCTGCCCCTGTTTGCCCACGTGCCATCGTCGAGCGAGCCCCGCAGCGAAACGCCCCTGGATGACGCGAGGAAGAAGGCCAATGCCGCCGCCGCCAAAGCCGCGGTCGCGGCCGGTGCCCTGGCCTTGCCCCCAGGACCGGCGGGATGGCTCACCATCCTGCCCGAAATGGTCGGGGTGTGGCGACTGCAACGGCAGCTGGTGGCCGACATCGCGGCCATCTACGGCAAGCAATCCACCCTGACGCCCGAACAGGTGGTCTACTGCCTGTTCCAGCACACGGCGGCACAGGGTGTGCGTGATCTGGTCGTGCGCGTCGGGCAGCGCACGCTGGTGCGGCGTGCCTCGCCCCGGCTGATCGGCCTGCTGATGCAGCGCATCGGCGTCAAGCTGGGCCAGCGCATGCTGGGCAAGGGTGCCGCGCGACTGCTGCCCATCGTCGGCGCCGTGGGGGTCGGCGCCTACGCCTACTACGACACGGCC
>JAJPEW010000309.1 GCA_021166755.1 Hydrogenophaga sp.
GGGTCTGCCACACGCTGGAAGAGGGCATCAAGGATTGTGACGTGGTGATCACCTTGCGCCTGCAGAACGAGCGCATGAGTGGTGCCCTGCTGCCTTCCAGCCAGGAATACTTCAAGAGCTTCGGTCTGACGACCGAGCGCCTGCGCTGGGCCAAGCCCGATGCCATCGTGATGCACCCGGGGCCGATCAACCGAGGGGTCGAGATCGACTCCGCCGTGGCCGATGGCCCGCAGAGCGTGATCCTGCCGCAGGTGACCTTCGGGATTGCGGTGCGGATGGCGGTGATGAGCATTGTTGCGGGGAATGTGGCATGAAGATCCTGATCCAGAATGGTCGCTTGATGGACCCCGCGACGGGGCGCGACGAGCTGGCCGACGTGGCCATTGCCGCCGGGCGCATCATTGCGATCGGCAAGGTGGCCGATGATTTCCACCCCAACCGGACCATCGACGCGACCGGCTGTGTGGTGGCCCCGGGGCTGGTTGATCTGGCGGTGCGCCTGCGCGAACCCGGTCAGGAGCATGCGGGCATGCTCGAGAGCGAGATGGCGGCGGCGGTGGCCGGTGGTGTGACATCGCTGGTCTGCCCGCCGGACACCGATCCGGTGCTGGATGAGCCCGGACTGGTCGATATGCTCAAGTTCCGGGCGGAAAAGCTGCACCAGGCGCGCGTGTTCCCGCTCGGAGCGCTGACCCGTGGCCTCAAAGGCGAAGTGCTGACCGAGATGGCCGAGCTGACCGAGTCGGGCTGCATCGGATTCGGGCAGGCCGAGGTGCCGATCGTCAACGTGCAGGTACTCCAGCGTGCGCTGCAGTATGCGGCGACCTTTGGCTACACCGTGTGGCTGCGGCCGCAGGATTTCTGGCTGGGCAAAGGGGTGGCGGCCAGCGGCGCGCTGGCCACGCGCCTGGGGCTCTCGGGCGTTCCGGTCGCCGCCGAGACGATTGCCTTGCACACCCTGTTCGAGTTGCTGCGTGGCATCCACGGCGCCAGCCGGGCGGCGGGTGAGAAGGGCGTGCGCGTTCACCTGTGCCGCATCAGCAGTGCCGCCGGACTCGACCTGGTCCGGCAGGCCAAGGCGGAAGGCCTGCCGGTCACCTGTGACGTGAGCGTGCACAACCTGCACCTGACCGAAATGGACATCGGCTACTACGACAGCCGCACGCGCCTGCAGCCGCCGTTGCGTCAGCAGCGCGACCGCCAGGCCCTGAGGCAGGGTTTGGCCGACGGCACCATCGATGCACTGGTGTCCGACCACAACCCGGTCGATGCGGATGCCAAGGTGCTGCCCTTCGCCGAGGCGGAGCCGGGAGCAACGGCGGTGGAGTTGTTGCTGGGGTTGGCCGCCAAGTGGGCGCAGCAGGATGGTCTGGGACTGATGCAGGCGCTGGCGGCAGTCACCACGGGACCGCAGAAGGTGCTGGGCAGCAGCCTGGGCACCCTTCAGGCCAGCGTCGGCCAGATGGCCGAGGGCGGTGTTGCGGACCTGTGCGTGTTCGATCCGAACGGCTCCTGGCAGGTGTTGTCTGCCGGACTGCGCAGCCAGGGCAAGCACACGCCTTTCGAGGGGCATGAACTGCCGGTCCGGGTGCGGACCACCCTGGTGGGCGGGCAGATTGCCTGGCAAGCCGCCAACGCGTGAAAATTCTGCGTGCAGCCTGGCGTGCCCTGCGCGCCCTGGCCCATGTCCTGCGTGGCCTCTGGATCATCCGGACCGAGTTCGGCCGTCTGACGCCTGATGATTGCGCATTGCTGGTGCGTGAGTGGTCGCGCGGCATGCTGCGCATCATGGGGGTGGCGCTGGAGGTCAGGGGCTCGGCGCCCACCAGCGGTCCGATGCTGCTGCTGTCCAACCACATCTCCTGGCTGGATATTCTGGTGATGAATGCGGCCTGCCCGGTGCGCTTTGTCTCCAAGGCCGATGTGAAGCACTGGCCGGTGCTGGGCGCGCTCATCACCGGCGCGGGCACCATCCTGATCGAGCGCGAGAGCCGCCGGGACGCGATGCGGGTGGTGCACCAGATGGCCGAGCACCTCAAGGGGCGAGACCTGATTGCCGTGTTTCCGGAGGGGACGACCGGGGATGGGCGCAGCCTCTTGCCCTTTCATGCCAACCTGCTGCAGGCCGCCATTTCCACCCATGCTCCGCTGCTGCCGGTCGCATTGCGTTTTGTCGATGGCGATGGCCGCATCAGCGATGCGCCGCTGTTTGTCGGAGACACCACCTTGCTGGCGTCCATCTGGTCCACCCTGCGTGCCGATGGCCTCACGGCGCGGGTGACCTACGGGCACCCCGAACTGGCTGAGGGCCGCGACCGTCGCAGCCTGGCCAGGGACATGCAGCAGGCGGTGCAGGCGCTGCTCGATCAGCCGGTCTCGTAGTCGGCTGCCCGTGGGGGCCAGACTGCCCGGACGTACTCGGCGGTGAAACCCGGGAACAGGGCGACGATCTTGCCTCCCTCCATCCGGTACCAGCTTCGGCATTGGGCCCAGACCGACCCTCCCAGGCGCTGCTGCAGCGCCCGGTTGTGCTCGGTCATGACCTCTGGTCTCACGGCGATCCAGCGCTGGCCTGCTTGCCTGACCCGCTGCATGCAGGCGATGGCGTGCCGCACTTCGGGTTCGATGTACAGCAGTGTGGAGGTGTGACCGGTGGCCGTGTTGGGGCCGAGCATCAGGAACAGGTTGGGGAAGCCCGCTACGCTGATGCCGTGGTAGGCCTGCGGTCCCTGCGACCACGCCTGGCGCAAAGTCTGGCCACCCAGGCCGGTGACCTGAACGGAAGACAGCAGCTGCACCGTATCGAAGCCGGTGGCGCAGACCAGTACATCCACCGGACGTTCGTGGCCGTCGCTGGTGACGATGCCACGCGGGGTGATGCGCTCGATGCCGGTGGTCACCAGCTCCACATGGGGCCGGGTCAGTGCCGGATAGAAGTCGTTGGAATAGATGATGCGCTTGCACCCCAGCGGATAGGTCGGGGTGAGCGCGTCCCGCAGCGCCGGATCGGGCACCTGGCGGGCCCGGTGAAGCGCCGCGGTCTTGAGCATGCCGCGCCGCGCCACCGTGCCCTCGTCAAAGCCCCGCCGCCCCCACTCCAGGACCTGCGTCCAGGCCCAGCGTGTGAAGACGGCATAGGGCGGCAGCCGCGCCAGCAGGTGGTCGAGCCACCCGTAGCGGCGGTCCAACCGGGGCAGCACCCAGTTGGCGGTTCGCTGGAACACATGCAACCGCGCGGCCTGCGCGGCGATCGGCGGCACCAGCTGCGACGCGGTGGAGCCGGTGCCGATGACGGCGACGCGACGTCCCGCCAAGGGGGTGCGGTGGTTCCAGCGTGCCGAATGCAGGCGGTCACCGGCAAAGCTGTCCAGTCCGGGGATGTCGGGCCAGCGGGGCTGGTTCAGCGGGCCGGTGCTGCACACAAAGAACCGTGCGCGCAAAGTGTCACCGCGCGCGGTCCTCAGGTGCCAGTGGCCGGTGGTGTCGTCAAAGCGGGCTTCGGTCAGTTCGGTGCCCAGACGCGTGCGTGCGCCCAGGTGGTGCCGGTCGGCCAAGGCTTGCGCATAGCGCTGGATTTCGGGTGCCGATGCAAATCGCCGTGACCAGCGCGGGTTGGGTGCGAACGAGAACGCGTACACCGGCGAGGGCACATCCACATGGGCGCCCGGGTAGGTGTTGTCCCACCAGGTGCCGCCCACCCCCGGCTGCTTCTCCAGCATGATCCAGTCGCGGATACCAGCCCGGTTCAGGCCGATACCCATGCACACGCCGGACATGCCAGCGCCCATGATGACCACCTCGTGCTCGCTGTGGCGTGGGGCGGTCACTGCGTCCAGACGCTGGCGCGCGAAGTGGCACAGCCGCGCGATGGCCTCGTCGGCACTGCGAAGAGCCCCCCCGTGCAACTGGAACACATGCCAGCGCCGCTCGGTGATATCACAGCGGCTGGCCACGCCGGCGGATTGCAGCGCCTGGTGCAGGGCCAGCGCCTGGCCGTGCAGCATCTCGTCGGTGCCAGCCTGGATCAGCACCGGTGGCAGGTCGCGCAGATCGGCCTTCAGCGGAGAGGTCACCCAGACTCGGAGGCCGGG
>JAJPEW010000015.1 GCA_021166755.1 Hydrogenophaga sp.
CTGGCCAGCCTCGGTACGCTTTACACCGACGACGCGCGCTTCAAGGACCCGTTCAACGAGGTGCGTGGCATACCGGCCATCCGGCAGATCTTCGAGCACATGTTCCACAACCTGCACGAACCCCGGTTCGTGGTGACCCAGCGGCTGGTGGACGGGCGGCAGGCCTTTCTGGTGTGGGAGTTCCGCTTCCGGTTCCGTCGCTTTGACACCGTGACGCCGCAGGTGATCCGCGGCGGCTCGCATTTGGTGCTGGCGGCCGATGGCCGCGTCTGCGACCACCGCGATTACTGGGACGCTGCCGAAGAGCTCTACGAAAAGCTGCCCGTCGTGGGCACGCTGATGCGCTACCTCAAACGCCGGGCCAACAGCTGATCAGTTGGGCTTCGTGTCCACGAAGCTCTGGCGCAGCATCAGCTTCTCGTGCAGCTTGCCCAGGTTGGGGTGGGCCGAACGCCAGTCGATGTCCGGGAACCGGAAATCCAGATAGCCCAGCGCACAACCGGCCGCGATGTCCGACAGGCTCAGGTGGATGCCCGAGCAGAAGGGCTTGTCGCCCAGGCCCTGGCTCATGGACTTGAGGGCCGCCTGGATCTTGCCCATCTGGCGGTCGATCCAGGCCTGGCTGCGCTGCTCGGCCGTCCGTCCCGGCCAGGTGGCCTCCAGACGCGCCAGGATGGCCGCATCCAGCAGACCATCGGCCAGTGCCTCCCAGGTCTTGACCTCGGCGCGCTCGCGACCGGAGGGCGGAATCAGCTTGCCCACGGGCGAGAGCGTGTCCAGGTACTCGACGATCACCCGCGAGTCGAACACCGCCTCGCCGCCTTCCATCACCAGGCAGGGCACCTTGCCCAGCGGGTTGGAGGCCATGATCGTGGTGTCGGCCGACCACACATCCTCCTGGATGAACTGGTAGTCCAGCTTCTTCTCGGCCATGACGACGCGGACCTTGCGCACGTAGGGGCTGGTGATGGCACCGATGAGTTTCATGGTTGGGGTCTGACGGACAGATCGTGGGTCGGACAGGCGATTCTATCGGGCCGCCGAAATCCCCACGAACCTACAATCGGGGGCATGAACCCGACCTCTGCCGCCCCCTCCCCGCTGTCCCCGATTTCCGCCCTGTCTCCCTTGGACGGCCGCTACGCCAGCAAGCTGGCCACCCTGCGCCCGTTCATGAGCGAGCAGGGTTACATGCACCGCCGCGTGCAGGTCGAGATCGCCTGGTTCATTGCCCTGTCCGATGCCGGCTTTGCCGAGTTCGAGCCCCTGTCTCCCGGCGCGCGCACCTATCTGCTGGGACTGGTCAAGAACTTCTCCGAAGCCGACGCCGCCGCCATCAAGGACATCGAGAAAACCACCAACCACGACGTCAAGGCCGTGGAGTACTGGATCAAGTCCAAGTTCGAGGCCCGGCCCGAGCTGGAAAAGGCCGCCGAGTTCGTGCACTTTGCCTGCACCAGCGAGGACATCAACAACACCAGCCACGCCCTGCAGCTCAAGGGCGGCCGTGACGCCGTGCTGCTGCCCGCGCTGGACCTGATCATCGCCCGGCTGCGCGAGATGGCGCACCAGCATGCGGCGGTGCCCATGCTCAGCCGCACGCACGGCCAGACCGCCAGCCCCACGACCGTGGGCAAGGAACTGGCCAACGTGGTGGTGCGCCTGGCCGGGGCCCGCGAGCGCATCGCAGGCGTCAAGCTCATGGGCAAGATGAACGGCGCCGTGGGCAACTACAACGCCCACCTGAGCGCCTGGCCCGACTTCGACTGGGAAGCCTTCAGCAAGAAGGTCATCGAGACGCCCGAGCCGCTGGGCCTGGGCCTGACCTTCCAGCCGTATTCCATCCAGATCGAACCGCACGACTACATGGCCGAGCTGTTCGACGCCATCGCCCGCACCAACACCATCCTAATCGACCTCTCGCGCGACATCTGGGGTTACGTCAGCCTGGGCTACTTCAAGCAGAAGCTCAAGGCCGGCGAGATCGGCTCCTCGACCATGCCGCACAAGGTCAACCCGATCGACTTCGAGAACGCCGAAGGCAACCTGGGCCTGGCCAATGCGCTGCTCAAGCACCTGTCGGAGAAGCTGCCGATCAGTCGCTGGCAGCGTGACCTGACCGACTCGACCGTGCTGCGCAACATGGGCGTGGCCATGGGCTATGCGGTGCTGGCCTACGCCTCGCTCATGACCGGTCTGAACAAGCTCGAGCTCAACGAGGAAGCGCTGGCGGCCGACCTGGACGCCTCGTGGGAAGTCCTGGCCGAGCCGATCCAGACCGTGATGCGCCGCTTCGGCGTGCCCGGCGCCTACGAAAAGCTCAAGGAAGTCACCCGCGGCAAGACGGTCACAGCCGAGGCCCTGCACGCGCTCATCCGCAGCCTGGAGATTCCCCAGGCCGAGAAAGACCGTCTGCTGGCCATGACGCCGGGCAGCTACGTCGGCAAGGCAGCCGAACTCGCCCGTCGCGCCTGAAGGCGCGTCAGAACATCATTTCCTTCTCGGCGTCCTGCACCTTGCGCCGGGCCATGGCCAGGTTGGACCTGGCCTTGTCCAGCACCAGGTAGACGAACACGCCTTCCTGCCGCGAGGACGGGCGGATGATGTGGTACTGCTTGCCCAGCGTGATCAGGATGTCCTCGATCAGGTCGTTCAAGCCCAGGGCCTTCATGGTCTTGAGCTTGGCACGCACCACCTCGGTGTTGCCGGCCGCCGCCACTTCCAGGTCCACGCCCGTGCCGGCATGACCGAGCATCATGCCGCTCGTGCTGTCGACCACGGCCGCGCACATGGCGCCGTCCAGGCTGAGGATTTCGTCCAGGGTCTGCTTGATGGTGGCCATCTTGATGTTTCCTTTGGTTGGTTCAAATTCTGTGGTCAGAGCTGGTTGACCAGGGTCGCCAGCCGGGTGTGATCGGTCTTCCAGCGCTCCCAGTCGATGGCGCTCAGGCGCCGGGTCACCAGCACCAGCAGCATCCGTTTGCCGCATTCGCTGAGGGTGATCTGCCCGGCACGGTGCATCAGCACGACCACCCGCAGGTCCCCCAGACCCTCGAACACCGGCTGGTTGCGCTGGTTCAGACGCCAGTAGTCCGAGCTGTAGGACACCACCTGCTCCAGTTCGGCCAGGGTGCCCACCGCGTGGCAGACCATGCCGTCCTGCATGTCGACCAGGGCGCAGCCCAGAAAGTCGGGCAGCGCCGCCATGCTGGCCAGCGCCTCGTGCAGCTGCCGGGTCTTCATGCGCTCTCCAGTCGGCGGGCAAACTGGTTGGCCTGGTACATGACCTGGGCCAGCAGGGCCTGCCCGTCGGAGATGCCGATCATCACCAGATCGTGCCCGTCCCGGCGCAGCTGCCGAACGACGGCGAAGCCCTGATCGGTGTTCAGCGTCACGCTGGCGCAGCGGCCCAGCCCCGCCTCCTGGGTGGCCACCGAGCCAATGCTGGCGATCGAGCTGGCCAGCGCCGCCATTCGGGCGGAATCGGAGCCGTCGGTCTGTGCCGATGCCACCGCAAAGCCGTCCACGGTGGCCAGCACGGCGCTGCGGATGCCGACCTCGGCATCGATCATGGCCTGCAGCTCCTGCGCCGCCTGGCGCAGGAAGGCGGCGGAAAAAAGGTCAGAGGGGTTCATCAGGGGTCCAGGGGACGGGAACGGACGGGTCAGGCCAGATCGGCCTCCAGCTGCGACAGCAGGACATCCATCAGCAACAGAACGTCCTCGCGCTGGCGCACATCCACCGGCAGCACCGGGAACACGTGCCCGGCCTGCTCCAGCGCATCGGCATAGGCCTGAAGGTCGGGATGAGGATGGCTCTCCAGCCGCCCGACGCCGACCACGCAGGGCAGGGTGGACAGCTCCGTCGCAAAGCCGTCGAGGTACACCCTCAAATCCGCCAGGGGATCGGGGCGTGAGTTGTCGGTCAGGATGATCAGCCCCAGCGCTCCGGAGGACAGCGCCTGCCAGACAAAGCGGAACCGCTCCTGCCCCGGCGTGCCGAACAGGCGGATGCGGTCCCCGTTGTCCAGGGTGAGCTGGCCATAGTCGAACCCGACGGTGGTCAGCGCCTTGTCGACGCTGCGGTCGTTGTTCACCACATCGGTCACGATGGGGGGCGTCTCGCTCACGGCCGCAATGGCGGTGGTCTTGCCCGCCCCCATGGTGCCGGTGAGGATGATCTTGTGCTCTCTCATGGATCAGGCGAAGCCAAAACGGCGGCGGATGCTGTGAATCAGCGAGGCCCCCACGCCACGGCGTGTCGATGTCACGGCGGTGGCCGCCCGTGCCTCGGGACGCGGGACAACTGTCGTGGGGCTGGAAGGCAGGATATCGATCAGGCCCTGGCGCTGAAGTTCGGTCACGAACTGCTGGCAGTGCGCCAGCGGAACCCGGGCCAGCGAGGCCAGCTCGGGCAAGGACATGGCACGCCGGGACAGCATGGTCGCCAGGCGAATGCGAATGGCGTCCTTGCCCAGCAGGGCAGGCGCCGGCCAGCGTCTCAGGCGCCAGGCGGGCCCGTCGTAGCCATTGGCTTCAGGCATCGCGATTGCCACCGGTGCGTCTTGACGGGCCACCACAGCGGCTGGAGCAGCTGGCGGCGGCGCCTCCGCCTGGGCAGACCTGACCGGAGCCTGCTGAAGGCGTTCGAGTTCGACCGAGTTGAGCCACGCCACGAGCCGGTCGGAGCGGATGGGCCGTGACATCTGGCCCTCGCGCTCCCCGCCGTGCGGGCTCAACCGCATGACCTGGGTACATGCTCCCATCCGATCGGCAAAGTCTTCCTGGAGCATTGATGCATCGACCAGCAGGGCATCCACCGGGCCACTGTCGACCAGCGTCCAGATGAAGCTCGGCTCGACCCGGTGCAGCCGGAACAGCGTCGCCACGAGCGCACATTCAGGGTCGGACAGGCCAACCAGACCAAGCGTAAGGGTGGGGGTCATCAAGGGCGGGAGAGCTGACACCACAGATCGTGGTGCGATCATTAAAGAAGTGCCGTCAGGCAGGCAAAGCTGATAGCGACTTTATTGATCATGAGGGTTCAATAGATTTTTTTCAGCGCAGGTGCCCATTCCCCGAACACCGGGCAGGGTATTTCAAGAAATCCGCCCATCGGATGAATCATCACTTTCAGCGAATAGATCACACCACACGCAAGCAAATGTTGCCTTTTTGGCTAAAGATGGTGCCCATCGTGTGACATATTTGCTTTGCCACCTATCCATGATTTGACGTGGCGCAAATCACAAAAGTGCATCAACTCCTAGAGTCGTGCGCTTCGATTCCGAGTCCGCCCACCCGGGCTTTGTCGCAGACAAGCGACCCAAGACTTTCGCAGGAGAAACCGACCATGGCCATCGAGCTGTACAACAAGGATGGCCACGTGTGCCTGATGTTCACCCACCTGGGTGACGAGGATGGTGAAGCCGTTCAGGCCAACCAGTTTCTGGTCGTCGACCAGCAACAGGGGGCCATCATCGATCCGGGCGGCAACGTGGCCTACAACGAGCTTCTGCTGACCATTGGCCGCTACTTCCCACCACAGAAGCTCACCGAAATCCTGGCCTCGCACGCCGA
>JAJPEW010000030.1 GCA_021166755.1 Hydrogenophaga sp.
CGTGATGACATCCCGCAGGCTACCGTGGACGAGCGCCTGAACGAAATGAACTTCGGCCGTTGGGAGCTGCAGCCCTGGGACGGAATTCCTCGCACCGCCTTCGATGACTGGATGGCCGATTTTGCACATCACCGCTTTGGCGGTGTCGAATCGACCCAGATGCTGCTCGATCGCGTGGCCGTGGCCCTGCAGGAGCTCAAGGCCACAGAGCCGGCGCATGCCGTGTGGGTCACCCATGCGGGCGTGATCCGTGCAGTGAGCTACATCGTCCAGGGTGGCGCCATGCCGATTCCCGATGTGGGACAGTGGCCTCGCGAGGCTCCCTTGCCCGGCGGAGGCGTGTGTCTGGATATCTGAGCGCCGGGTGCGGTACAACATGGGCATGAACACCGACAGCCAAGCACCGGCGGCATGGTCTCTGGCCCGCATGAAGGCCGTGGCACTGGCCCTGCTCCTGGCGGCGGCTGGCACCTATGTGCTGGCCACGCTGATGGAGCACCGGCATCCCGCCTGGGGATATGTGGCTGCCGCTGCTGAGGCCGCCATGGTCGGTGCCCTGGCCGACTGGTTTGCGGTCGTGGCCCTGTTCCGGCATCCGCTGGGCCTGCCCATTCCGCACACCGCCATCATCGCCGCGAACAAGGACCGGCTGGGCACGCGCCTGGCCCAGTTTCTGGACCAGCACTTCCTGACCGCAGAGCGGGTCGATGTGGCGCTCTCGCGCTGGGACACGGTCGGTGATCTGACCCGCTGGCTGGACCTGCCGGAGCACCGCCGCAAGTTGACCGCCTGGGTGTGCGACGCGGTCCCAGACCTGCTGGCCGCCATTGACCAGGCCCCCATGCGCCAGTGGGTGTCCAGCCTGGCACGCCGCCTTCTGCGGGAAGTCGATGTGGCCACGCTGGGTGGCCAGGCCCTGCTGGCCCTGACCGAGCACCGGCACCATCAGCGCTGGCTGGATGGCCTGCTGGGCGAGCTGGCCGCATGGGCTGCCCGCGACAGCGTGCAGGAGCGGTTGACTGACGCCATGGCGCGCGAACTGTCCAAGCTGAAGTACGTCGGGCTCGACCAGGTGGCGGCCCGTCTGGCGACCCGCAAACTGGTCTCGGCCCTGACCCGCATGCTGCAGGAGGTGGCCGAGGATCCCCAGCATGAGTGGCGGCTGCGTTTTGACGCCTGGATGGCCCAGACGGCCGAACGGCTTCAGCACGATCCCGAGTGGCAGGCGCAGGCCCGGACATGGCGCGATGCCTGGCTCGCCCAGCCCCGCTGGGAGGAGCCGGTCCAGGCCTGGTGGCATGAGCTGATGCAGCGGCTGCGCGACGATGCCCGCCAGCCCGACAGCCGCCTGCAAGTCCATGTGGAGACGGTACTGGGCGGACTGACCCGCCAGCTGGCGCAGGACGCGGCGCTGCGCGACGGGCTGAACCGGCAGGTGCGACAGGCCATTCTGTCCGTGCTCGACCGCAGCCGCCCGGCCATCGTGGACTTCGTGGCCGAGCGCGTGCACGCCTGGGATGCGCAGGAGATGAGTGACGTGCTGGAGGCGGGCATCGGTCGTGACCTGCAGTTCATCCGCATCAACGGCACGCTGGTGGGAGGCCTCGTCGGCCTGCTGCTGCACGCAGCCACGCAGGCCTGGTTGCGCTGAGCGCGGCTCAGCCCGTTGTCTTGTGGCGGAAGTTGCAGGCCGAAGACACCGCGCACTGTGCGCACAGGGGCTTGCGCGCCTGGCACACATAACGCCCGTGAAGGATCAGCCAGTGGTGCGCGTCGACCAGGTACTTGACCGGTATCCGCCGCAACAGCGCCTGCTCCACCGCCAGCGGCGTCTTGCCCATGGCCAGTCCGGTCCGGTTGCCGACCCGGAAGATGTGCGTGTCCACCGCCATGGTCGGCTCACCGAAGGCCACGTTCAGGACGACGTTGGCGGTCTTGCGGCCCACCCCCGGCAGCGCCTCGAGTGCCTCGCGCGATCGCGGGACGTCGCCACCGTGTCGCTCCACCAGGATGCGGCAGGTTTCCATCAGGTGCTTCGCCTTGCTGCGGTACAGCCCGATGGTCTTGATGTGGCTCTCCAGACCCTCAAGACCGAGGTCCAGGATCTTCTGCGGAGTGTTGGCCACCGGAAACAGCCGGCGCGTGGCCTTGTTGACGCCCACATCCGTGGCCTGCGCCGACAGCAGCACCGCGGCCAGCAATTCGAACACGCTGGTGTATTCGAGCTCGGTCACCGGCAGCGGATTGGCCGCCTGCAGGGTGGCAAAGAAGGCCTCGATCTGGGCCGTGGTCATGGGCTTGGCGTCGGTCATGGCCGGTAGGTGGTCGTGGAGCGGTGTGGCAAGTCTAGCGGCCGCGCCGGCAGCGCACGAATCCTGCGCACAAATTGGCGACAATGGCAGATTGTCGATTTCCCTGAACCGCACACGGACGCCGCCATGCCCTTCACCACGCCCTTTGCCGACCGCCTCAACAACGTCGAGACCTCTGCCATCCGCGAGCTGTTCAAGCTGCTGGGCAAACCCGGCATCATCAGCTTTGCCGGGGGCTTCCCCGACAGCGCCCTGTTCGATGTGGATGGCATCCGCGAGGCGGTCAACGCCGCCCTGACCGAAGAAGCCGGCGCAGCCCTGCAGTACGGTGCCACCGAGGGCTACCAGCCCCTGCGCGAGCAGCTGGCGGCCTTCATGGCCAGCAAGGGCAACCAGGGCGTGGGTGCCAACGACCTGATCGTGACCACCGGCAGCCAGCAGGCGCTGGACCTGCTGGGCAAGACCCTGATCTCCCCCGGTGACAAGGTCATCGTCGAGGGCCCGACCTTCCTGGCCACCATCCAGTGCTTCCGCCTCTATGGCGCTGATCTGGTCACGGCCCCGGTCGACGGCGATGGTGTGCAGACCGACGCGCTGGAGCGGCTCATCGTCGAGCACAAGCCCAAGTTCATCTACCTGATCCCCACCTTCGGCAACCCCAGCGGTGCCATGCTCAGCCTGGAGCGCCGCAAGCGGGTGCTGGAACTGGCGGTGCAGCACCAGGTGCTGGTGGTCGAGGACGATCCCTACGGTGACCTGTACTTCGGCGAAGCGCCGCCGCCCAGCCTGCTGGCCCTGTCCGCTCAGGTCCCCGGCAGCCGGGACCACCTGGTGCACTGCGGCAGCCTGTCCAAGGTGCTGAGTCCTGGCCTGCGCGTGGGCTGGATGGTGGGGCCGGCCGAGCTGCTGGCCAAGGCCACCATGTGCAAGCAGTTCAGCGACGCCCACACCAGCACCTTCGCCCAGTCCACGGCCGCCCAGTACCTCAAGGCGGGCCGCATGCCCGCCACCCTGGCCAAGGTGCGTGCGGTCTACGCCGAGCGAGCCGCCGCCATGGGCGATGCCCTGCGCACCGATCTGGGCGACGCCATCAGTTTCGTGCAGCCGCAAGGTGGTCTGTTCGTCTGGGCCCGTCTGACGGGCGCTGGCGGAAAGACAGCCGATGGCGGTCAGCTGGCCAAGCGGGCCATTGACCAGGGCGTGGCCTTTGTACCCGGTGCGCCGTTCTATGCGAACCACCCGGACCACGCCACCCTGCGCCTGAGCTTCGCCACCGTCGGCGTGGATCGCATCCGCGAAGGCGTGGCCCGTCTCAAGGCAGCGCTCTGACCGAAGTCGGCTTGGGAGCGTGACGCAGGGCCAGTCGCCTGGCCCTGCGGCCACCGGGCCTGGTCAGAACCGGTGACGGATACCCACCGAAAAGTTCTTGCCCGTGCCCACGCCGTCGAGCTTGTCGCTCATCAGCACGCCATAGAGTTCGGTGCGCTTGGACAGGTTGTGCAGATAGCCCGTGCTGAATGTGGTGCGATCGGCACCCGCATCGGGCGACAGGCGACCCAGCTGCGCGACGACGGCACCTTTGCCCACGGGAACCCGTGCGCCGAAGCCGATGATGTCGTAGCCAGTGTCCTTGGACTTGTTGTCCACCGTGCCCAGCTGAGCGTACAGCTTGGCC
>JAJPEW010000031.1 GCA_021166755.1 Hydrogenophaga sp.
GCGGCGGTGTACCGGGCCCACACCTCGGGTCAGGTGCTGCTGGCCGAAGCCCCCACCGGGATTGGCAAGACGGCGGCCACCCTGTTTGCGGCGCTCAAGTCCATGCCACGACAGGGGACCGACCGGCTGTTTTACCTGACCGCGCGCACCACGGGCCGGGCGCTGGCCCTGGGTGCGCTGCAGGGCATGGGTGCGGGAAAGGATCTGCCGCTGCGGGTGGTGGAGCGGCTGTCACGCGACAAGGCCTGCGAACACCCGGACAAAGCCTGCCATGGGGATTCATGCCCCCTGGCGCGCGGCTTCTACGACCGGCTGCCTGCCGCCCGCGAGGCGGCGGACGATGCCGCCTGGCTGGACCACCCCGGACTTCGGGACATTGCCTTGTCCCACGACATCTGCCCGTACTACCTGGCGCAGGAAATGATGCGCTGGTGCGATGTGGCCATTGGCGACTACCACCATGTCTTCGACCCCGGCGCATCGTGGCTGACCGCCGCCGAGCAGGACGAGCGGCGCGTGGCCCTGCTGGTCGACGAAGCCCACCACCTGATCGGCAGGGCGCGAGAGATGTACAGCGCCACGCTCGACCCGGCCGATTTCCAGACGCTGCGCCAATCCGCTCCGGCGGGACTGCAAAAGGCGCTGGACCGGATGCATCGCCACTGGAACGCGCTGGCCCACCAGTTGCGCGGTCCGTACACGGTCCTCAACGATCTGCCCGCCGACTTCCTGGCCGGCCTTCGCCTGACCTGCACCGCCATCGCCGATCACCTGGCAGAGCAACCGGGTGATGCAGCCGATGCAACCCTCATGGGCTGGTTCTTCGAGGCCCTGCGCTGGCTGCGCCTGGCCGACGGCTTTGGTAACCATTCGGTGGTGGACCTGCAGCCCTGCGCGCGGCCGCTGCCACGCACCCGCACCGCACAGCCGGTCATCGGCATCCGCAACCTGGTGCCCGCGCCGCTGCTGTCGCCCCTGTGGGACCGTCTGGAAGGCGCCACGCTGTTCTCGGCCACGCTCTCGCCCATGGACCACATGGCGCAACTGATGGGTCTGCCGGCGGTCGATGAGCCCCGGGGGCACCGGCAACTGCAGGTGCCCTCGCCCTTTGACCCCTCACACCTCGCGGTGCGGGTCGCGATGGACATTTCTACCCGGTGGGCCAACCGGCAAGCCTCGCTGGACCCCATGGCCGACCTGATGGCCCGCCAGTATCGGCAACAGCCCGGCAACTACCTGGCCTTCTTCAGCAGTTTCGACTACCTGTCGCAGGCGCTGGACCGACTGCGCCAGCGGCACCCGGACATTCCGGTCTGGACACAGACACGTGGCATGGACGAAGGGGCCCGACAAGCCTTCATCGACCGTTTCGTGGACGATGGCCAGGGCATCGGCTTTGCCGTGCTGGGTGGGGCATTCGGAGAAGGCATTGATTTGCCCGGCCACCGGTTGATCGGGGCCTTCATTGCCACCCTGGGCCTGCCCCAGGTGGACCCGTTCAATGAGCTGCTGCGCCAGCGCCTGCAGGCGCGCTTTGGCCACGGATGGGAGCACACCTACCTGTACCCGGGCCTGCAGAAGGTCATCCAGGCGGCCGGGCGGGTGATCCGAACCGAGGAAGACCGGGGCACGGTCTGGCTGATGGACGACCGTTACGCCCGATCACCCGTGCGTGAGCTGCTCCCTGCGCACTGGCAGGTCCAGTGGGCGCACGCCCGGGCGGATTGACGCAGCACCATTTCAGTCGATGCGGCGGTAACGGCCTTCGCGGATTTCGGTGAAATAGACCTTGCGCACCGTGTCGCCGTTGGCATCGAACGCCATTTCCTGCTGCAGACCCTGGTAGGGGCCGCTGCGCAGGGCGGCCGCTTTCACGGATTCGCCTTCCTTGCGGTTCTTCAGGGCAGTCAGCACCACGGTCGCCGCGTCGTAGGTCGACACCGAGCTGTAACCCGGGTTGCGCTGGAAGCGCTTGAAGTAAGCGTCGCTGAACTCCTTGAAGCGGGGCGACGCATCGTCCCGGTCGTAGTTCTGCACGATCAGCAAACCCTCGACCACCTGGCTACCCAGATCGATCAGCTGCTCGGTGGCTGCCCACTCGGAGGCGGCAATGGGCATTTGGGGCGCCAGTTTGCGGGCCGCCTGCGCCAGGCGGGCCACGTCCAGCGCGCCGGAGATGAACAGCAAACCGTCCGGCTTGGCCTCCAGCATCTTGGCCACCACGGCCTCGAAATCGGTGTCTTTGGCAGATTCGTAAGAAATTTCTGCGGCTACGGATGCCCCCAGACCCTTGACCGCGGTGCGGTACTCGTCCAGCCAGGACTGGGTGAAGGCGCGGTTGCGCAGGTCATAGGCCACCGCCACATGCTTTTGACCGCGGCCGTGCATCACCTTGGCATAGTCGCCGGCGTTGTCGCGCGTGGTGCGGTTGATGCGGAACAGGTTGTCGTCCTTGCCATAAAACTCCATGGCGGTGATGGTGGGACTGACCTGGAAGATGCCCGCCTGCCCGGTGATGGGCACGATGGCGGCGGCCATGCTGCTGGTGAACGGGCCCACCACCGCCTCCACCTTGGCGGCGACCAGCTCATTGCTGGACGTGGTGGCGGTCTCCTTGCTCTGCGCATCGTCCTTGGCAATGATCTCGACGAGCCGACCATTGGCGCCGCCGGCCCGGTTGAACTGCTCCACCGCCAGCGTCAAGCCATTCAGGCCAGACTGGCCGTTGTCCGAGTTGGGGCCGGACAGCCCCCCGATGAAACCGATCCGGATGGGCTCCACCGGCTTCTCCGAGCAAGCTGCCAACAAAGCCGTCGTGATCACGATCAAAAAAGCACAGAATTTTTTCATGGATGATCCGATATATAACCAATGACTCCCACGATAGCGCCGGTGAGACACCTTTCTCCGGTCCGCACATGAAAGATCCCGACGATATTTCGACCCTTCCGCCGGAAAATGAAGACCTTGTTGTCAACGGGCAACGGCGGCTGTATGGGTGGCGAGGATCCTGGAACAGCTCCCTGAGGTTTCGGTTGCTGGCGCTGGGCCTGATGCCCCTGCTGCTGGCATTCCCGCTGGTCATGGCGGCGCTGAGCATCCTGGGCGGCGGCCGGGCTGAGGACATGCTGCTGGCCAACCTGCGCAGCCAGTTGGGTGCCAGCAGCAGCTACCTGGAACAGACCCGCCGGGAAACCGGACACCAGCTGGGGCAACTGGTGCGCAGTGAGCGCATGCGGGCGCTGCTGCGCAGCGGCGGTGAGGCCACGAATGTCCAGCGGGTGCTGGCCGAGGTGGCCGAGAGCAACAACCTGGACTACCTGCTCATCATCGAAGATGATGGCCGCATTCTGGCCTCCGATTCCGGCAAATCGGTTGGCATGCTGCTGCCGCTGGATCATGTGGTCCGACAAGCCCGTGAGGGCGTGGCCACCTCGGCGTTCGAACGTTTCGGCTCCGATGTGCTCGACATGCTGGGCAATGGCCTGCAGACCGAGGCTCAGGTGCCGCTGCTGGAAGGCAGCAACCTGGCCACGGAGGACCGGGGTCTGGCCAT
>JAJPEW010000044.1 GCA_021166755.1 Hydrogenophaga sp.
GATGGACACGTCGGTGGTCTCGTTGCGGAAGGCCAGTTGCACGCGCGGCAGCAGCTTTTCCTGGCAGTAGGCACGGGCGGCTTCCTGCACCTGGCGTTCGTCGTCGGTCAGCTGGGCGGTCAGGTGGAAGGGATCTTCCCAACTGAAGGTGTTCTTGGTCGATGCCATGTGGTGGTCTCCGTGAAATGAATGAGCTGGATTGTCACGCCATCATGAATAGCTGTCTAATATCGATTGACAATGGATCAATACATGGATTGAATTGATGGAATTCCGTCACCTGCGCTGCTTCACCGTGCTGGCCGAGGAGTTGCACTTCGGCCGCGCCGCCCAGCGGATGGCGATGACCCAGCCGCCCCTGTCGATGGCGATCCAGCAACTGGAGGCCGATGTGGGTGCGCGCCTGTTCGATCGCAACAGCCGTGGCGTGGCCTTGACCGCGGCGGGGCGGGCCTTTCTGCCGCGCGCACAGGCGTTGCTGGAACAAGCCGCACTCGCAGTTCGTGAGGCACGCGACGTGGGGCAGGGGCTGGCCGGGCAGTTGCAGATCGGCTTTGCCGGCACGGTGCTTTATCGCGGCCTGCCGCAGGTGCTGCAGGCATTCACGGCTGCGCACCCTCAGTTGCGACTGGCCTTGCGGGAGTTGTCCAGCAGCGAGCAACTGGTGGAACTGGTCCACGACCGGCTGGATCTGGGTTTTGTCCACACCACGCGGGTACCGGCCGGCTTCTCGCAGATTCTGGTGTCCAGCCAGCCGTTCATGGCCTGTCTGCCGGCCAGTCATCCGCTGGCTGCTGCCGGGCGACTGACGCTCGACCAGCTCAGGGACGATGCTTTTGCGATTGTCATGCGGGCGGTGTCGCCCGACTATCACGACCGTATCCTTTCCGCCTGCGCCGACGCCGGGTTCGAGCCAGCGCTGGCCTTCGAATTGCGCCACTGGCTCAGTGTCGTGTCCGTGATCGCCCAAGGGCTGGGCGTCGGTCTGGTACCCGCCGCCTTGCAGCAGGCCGGGCTGCCTGGCGTGGTCTTTGTCCCGCTGCAGCAGCCACTGGCCCCCTACGACACCCATTGCCTCTGGCGGACCGGGCGGGATGAGTCGGCATTGGGGGCATTCCTCCAGGCGGTTCGCATGGCCGCGCAGCCCGGGCATGATGGTGGCCCGGCATGAAACGAAGCGGAGAGATGACGTGAGCGATTCACAGACCCTGGTCCTTGGCGGTGGCTGCTTCTGGTGCACCGAGGCGGTGTACAAGGAGGTGCGCGGCGTGCTGGATGTGGAATCGGGCTACAGCAACGGCCAGGCCCAGCAGCCCAGCTACGAGGACGTGTGCACCGGCACCACCGGTTGCAACGAGGTGGTCAGGCTGGTGTACGACCCCTCGCAGGTGAGCACCCGTGAGCTGCTGGAGATTTTCTTCGTCATCCACGATCCGACGACCTTGAACCGACAGGGCAACGACGTCGGGACGCAGTACCGCAGCGGCATCTACGTCACCACGCAAGAGCAGCGTGCCACCGCTCAGGCACTGATCGAAGAACTGACTGCCGAGAACGCGTTTGGACGCCCGGTCGTGACCGAGGTTCTGCCGCTGCAGAACTACTGGCCAGCCGAGGACTACCACCAGGATTTCTTCGAGCGCAACCCGTACCAGGGCTACTGCATGGCGGTGGCGGCCCCGAAGGTGGCCAAATTTCGCAAGACCTTTGCCCGTCTCGCCAGGTGATCATGCCTGCTGCAGGCGGGCGCGAATCCTTGGCCACAGCACGATGATCGCCAGACCACCCAGCACCAGCCCGCAGGCGGCCAGCTTCCAGCCCGGCAGCGGTTCACCCCGCATCAGGGCCGATGAACCCATGCCGAACACCGGCACCAGCAAAGCCATCGGCGTGACCGATGCAGCGGGGTGCCTGGCCAGCAGCCAGTTCCAGGCGCCGTAGCCGAACAATGTGTTGCCGATCGCCTGCCAGAGGACGCTCACCCAGATCAGCATGTCTGCCTTGGCCAGGGCTTGGCTGATGGCGGATGGTCCTTCCATCCAAAGCGAAAGCGCCAGCAAGGGTGGCACGGCAAACATGCTGCTCCAGACCATGAAGTGCAGCATGTTCACCTGACCGGCCTGTTTGACGACCAGATTGGCACAGGCCCAGCAGAACCCGGCGGCCAGCACCAGGGCCACACCGGTGGCTGTGACGTCGGCATCCAGGTGCATGCCGATGACGCCGAGTCCGGTCACGGCCAGCATCAGGCCGGCCAGCTGGAACGGCCGCACGCGTTCCTTCATCAGGATCAGGGACATGCCGATGGTGAAAAACACCTGCATCTGGACCACCAGCGACGCCAGCCCGGGCGAAATGTGGCCTTGGATCGCCAGGAACAGCAAGCCGAACTGCCCGACGCCCAACAGCACACCGAAGGTTGCCATGGTGCGCCAGCCGGTGCGAGGCCTCGGCACGAACAGCAGCCAGGGCAGCGCCGACAGCGCAAAGCGCAGCGTGGCGAACAGGAAGGGCGGCAGCCCGTCGAGTCCCCAGCGGATGACCACGAAGTTGGTGCCCCAGACGAAGACCACCGCGAGAGCCAGCAGCAGGTGGGCGAGGGGCACGTGAAACTCCTGGAGCAAAAGGGCTTGCCAGTGTAGCCATCTCCCCTGGAGGAGGCTGCCCGGATGCGACAGTCAGCGACCTCGGATGGCTTGCGCCATGGCCTGGGTGTTGGTGCGCATCATGGCCACGTAGGTGCCGGCCGGCCCGCTGGCGTCCGACAGGGCGTCGGAGAACAGCTCGCCCGCGGGCTTGACGCCGGCTTCGCGGCCGATCTGCTCGATCAGTCGCGGGTCGGAAATGCTCTCGACGAACAGGGCCTTGGTCTTTTCCTTCTTGATCTGGCGCACCAAC
This sequence comes from Hydrogenophaga sp., assembly GCA_021166755.1. GTDB lineage: Bacteria > Pseudomonadota > Gammaproteobacteria > Burkholderiales > Burkholderiaceae_C > Hydrogenophaga > Hydrogenophaga bisanensis. The sequence goes on from JAJPEW010000044.1 coordinate 2,899, forward strand.
TGGGCGACACCCTTGGCCGAGGCTTCGCTGTCGGTGCTCACGCCCTGCGGCGCCAGAAACTTCACGCCGTAGGCCCTGGCGTAGTAGCCGAAGGCGTCGTGCGAGGTGATGAGCTTGCGCTGCGCGGCCGGGATGGTGGCCCAGATGGCCTTGATCTCGGCGTCGAGTGCCCGGAGCTGGTCGGTGTAGGCGCCGGCATTCTTCTGGTAGGTGTCGCAGCCGGCAGCGTCGGCCGCGCACAGGCCCTTGGCGATGTTGGCCACGTAGGTGATCACGTTGGGCACGGCCTGCCAGGCGTGCGGGTCGGCCCCTCCGTGGTGATGGTGGTGGTCATGCTTTCCGCCTTTGTGGTCGTCGCCCTCGCTCGGCAGGGGCTTGATGCCTTGGCTGACCAGCACCGGTTTGCCCTGGTACCCGGCGCTGTCCAGCAGGCGCTGCATCCAGCCTTCAAAACCCAGGCCGTTGGCGAACACCACCTGGGCCTGCGCCACCTGTTTCGCGTGCGAGGGCGAGGGCTGGAACACGTGCGCGTCGGCGCCGGGGCCGACCAGCACGTCCACCTGCACACGCTCGCCACCGACCTGACGGACCAGGTCGCCCAGGATGCTGAAACTGGCCACGGCCTTGACGGGGGCGCTGGTCTGGGCGTGGGTCAGCGGTTGAAAGGTCAGGGCGCAGATGGCGGCCAGGGCGGCGATGGTGTGGCGGCGGGATTGCAGGTTCATGGGGATCTCCAAAAAAGAGAAGGGATGGGAGCGAAAGGAAACGGGTCAGGCGCGCAGGTGGCGGGGGCCAGTGGGGCGCTGGCGCAGCACGCCGCGGGGCGCAAAGGCCATGGACAGCAGGTACACCCCGCCCAGGCCGAGCACGATGACCGGGCTGGTCGGCCAGTCGGCGTGGTAGGACAGCAGCAGGCCGGCGACGGATGTGAACAGCGCGATGGCGGTGGCCACGGCCACCAGCGGGCCGACGCGCCGCAGCCAGAAGCGCGCGCTGGCGGCCGGCAGCACCATGATGCCCACGGCCA
>JAJPEW010000155.1 GCA_021166755.1 Hydrogenophaga sp.
CAGGCTTTCCACGGCGCCAGCGCCTGCCTGCAGGTCTTCGGCGGCCATGGCTTCGTTCGCGAATGGGGCATCGAGCAGATCGTGCGCGACTCGCGCGTGGCCATGATCTATGAGGGCACGAACGAGATCCAGGCCATCGACCTGCTGCTGCGCAAGACCCTGCCCGATGGCGGCGCCGCGCTGCTGAAGCTGCTCGATGAGCTCCAGACCGAACTGGGGCACGATCTCTCGTCGCAACGGACCCGCGCCGGGATGGAGCGGTTCACCGCGTTCCTGCGCGATCGCCTCCTGCCCCGTGCCACGGCCAAGGACGCCCCGGCCGATTTGGCGAACTGGCTGGCCGACGACTTCCTGCGCGCGGTCGCCATGCTGCTCATGGCCTGGGCGTGGTCGCGGATCGGCGCAGCCCCCGACGCCGACGCACCGCGCTGGCAGGCGGCACAGACCGGCTTCTGGCGCTGGGTCTGGCCCGAATTCGACATGCGCGTGGCCATGATGGACGCCACCCTGTCGGCTGGGTGAACACCCCAAGATGCCGCGCGGCCCGCAGACGTTATGCTTGGCAACCATGTCTGACGCCTCCGTAGCCAACACCCTGCGCCGCCCGCGCGCTGCCCGAAAGACCTCTTCTGCGGCTGCACAGCCGATGGCGGTGGACCCCGGCAGTGTCAGCATTGACACCACCTACCTGGAGAGCCTGCTGGGCTACAACGCCCGCCGGGCCGCCCTGGCGGTCATTGGCGTGTTCCTGCAGCGCATGGCGCCCTACGGTCTGCGGCCGGTGGACTTTTCAGTGCTGACCCTGATCGCCCACAACCCCGGCATCACCTCACGCCAGATCTGTGCCGCGCTGGACATCCTGCCCCCCAACCTGGTGGGCATGATCAAGGCGCTGGACAAGCGTGGTCTGATCGAGCGCCGCACCCACCCCACCGACCGGCGCGCCCAGGGCCTGCACCTCTCGCCCGAGGGGAAAAAGCTCCAGAAGTCCGCCCAGGGGACGGCGACCAAACTGGAATCCGATGTCGCCAGCCGGCTGAGCGCCGACGAGCTCGACACCCTGAAGTCGCTGCTGCGCCGGGTCTACCTGCCCTGACGCAATCGGGTGGCGCCCGCAATCCGGACAGACCCGAAGGTGGTCGCCTTGGCGCGACATTGCTGCAGCGCACACAGCTAGCAAAGTGCTAGCAGTTGGCCATTTCAGGCGTATATTGCGCAAAAAAGAACCACCCAGCGGCCCCACCCACGGTGGCCGCCGACAGGAGACTGCGCATGAGTGCCAAGGAAAACGCTGCCATCATCCGGCTGTTCGACCTCCTGGAGTCCCGCTACGCCCTGCGGGTGATCTGGGCGCTGAGCGACGGCCACCCCCAGACCTTTCGTCTGCTGCAGGACAGCGTCGGTGGCGTCACGCCCAACACCCTCAACACGCGGCTGAAGGAACTGCGGGCCGCCCGCCTGGTGGACCACACCGGTGACGGCTACCGCCTGACGCACCAAGGCGCCGACCTGGCCCGCCGCATGCAGGAAATCCAGCAGTTCGCCGGCAAATGGTCGCAGCAGCAGGCCCGCGCCGCTGCCTCACAGGCCAGCCAGGCGGCCGCGCAAGTCCGCCCCTGAGCCGGCGCCTCAGGCCAGCGGGCTGGGCACCACCCGCTGCTGCTGCTCACCCAGGCCCCGCCCACCCAGGCGGATCACATCACCCGGCTTCAAGAACACCGGCGGCTTCATGCCCATGCCCACCCCCGGGGCGTGCCCGTGGGAATCACATCGCCCGGTTGCAGGGCCATGAAGCGGCTGAGGTAGCTGACGATGTGCGCCACCCCGAAGATCATGGTACGGGTATTGCCCGTCTGGCAGCGCTGGCCGTTGAGCTCCAGCCAAAGGTCCACGTCCTGAGGATCACCAAGTTCATCGGGCGTGACCAGCCAGGGGCCGATCGGACAGTGCGTGGGGTAACTCTTGCCCTTGACCCACTGGCCTTCGTACTCCATCTGATAAGCGCGTTCGGACACGTCGTTGACCAGACAGAAGCCGGCCACATGCCGCATGGCGTCGGCCTCGGACACGTGAAAGGCCCGATCTCCGATGACGATGCCCAGTTCGACCTCCCAATCGAGCTTGGCGGACCCTGGCGGCAGCCAGATGTCGTCATGGGGACCGCTGATGGCCCCGTTGTGCTTGTTGAAGACAATGGGCTGGCCGGGTGCCTTCAGTCCGGCCTCGGCGGCATGGTCGGCATAGTTCAGGCCAATCGCCACCACATTGCCGACACCGCCTACGCAGGAGCCCAGGCGGGTACCGGCCGGCACCACCGGCAGGCTGGCCACGTCCAGCGCCGCCAGACGGCGCATAGAATCTTGCCCCAGGGTGGACCCGGCCATGTCGGCCACCACGCCGCTGAGATCCCGCCAGGTGCCGCTGGCATCCACCAGCCCAGGTTTTTCGGCACCGGGCTGGCCGAATCGGATGAATTTCATCGAGAAGGTCCTTGATACAAGCCGTCGAGGGCTCCGATTGTGACGTTGTCGACAGCCGAGGGCTGTCACCTCTTGAAATCCGCTCTGGCGCCTCCATTTACCGTGCGCGAGCAGGTTTGGCCTGCCCGGCAGGCTCTCCGCTGACCCAACCAACGTGGAAAAAATGACCCAACAGAACACCGCAGAGGGAACCCCCGCCCAGAACGACCACGCCCAGAGCCCGGAAGAGGCGCTGGCTGCCGCCGCCGTGGCCGAGGCCGACGCCCTGGCCGCCCTGACCAATGAGTTGGCCGAACTCAAGGCCAAGAACGCCGACCTGGCCGATCAGTACCTGCGGGCCAAGGCCGAGGCCGAGAACGCCCGCCGCCGCGCCGACGAGGAAATCGCCAAAACCCGCAAGTTTGCGGTCGAGAGCTTCGCCGAAAGCCTGCTGCCCGTGCTCGACAGCTTCGAAGCCGGACTGGCCGTCCAGGAAGCCACACTGGCCCAGATCCGCGAAGGGTCTGAAGCCACGCTCAAGCAGCTGCAGAGCGCCCTCACCCGCCACAAGGTGATCGCCATCGCCCCGGCCGCCGGCGAGAAGTTCGATCCGCACCAGCACCAGGCCATCAGCATGGTGCCGGCCGACCAGGAACCCAACACCGTGGTCGCGGTGCTGCAGAAAGGCTACCTGATCGCCGAGCGCGTGCTGCGCCCGGCCCTGGTCACCGTGGCAGCGCCCAAATAAGGAAAAACGTGGCTCGCCGCTCTTGAAATCCGGCCGAGTTATCCACACCTCCTCCACAACGGGCGCACAGCCCACCCCCACACTTATCCAATCTTCAGAAACCGGAGCATCACATGGGAAAAATCATCGGCATCGACCTGGGCACCACCAACAGCTGCGTGTCCATCATGGAAGGCAATACCACCAAGGTGATCGAGAACAGCGAAGGTGCGCGCACCACGCCGTCCATCGTGGCCTACCAGGAAGATGGTGAGGTGCTGGTCGGCGCTTCTGCCAAGCGTCAGGCCGTGACCAACCCCAAGAACACGCTCTACGCCATCAAGCGCCTGATCGGCCGCAAGTTCACCGAGAAGGAAGTCCAGAAGGACATCGACCTGATGCCCTACACCATCGTGGCCGCCGACAACGGCGACGCCTGGGTGGAAGTGCGCGGCAAGAAGATCTCGGCCCAGCAGGTGTCGGCCGACATCCTGCGCAAGATGAAGAAGACCGCCGAGGACTACCTGGGCGAACCCGTAACCGAGGCCGTCATCACCGTGCCGGCCTACTTCAACGACGCCCAGCGCCAGGCCACCAAGGACGCCGGTCGCATCGCTGGTCTGGAAGTCAAGCGCATCATCAACGAACCCACCGCCGCCGCCCTGGCCTTCGGCCTGGACAAGAGCGAAAAGGGTGACCGCAAGATCGCCGTGTACGACCTGGGTGGCGGCACCTTCGACGTGTCCATCATCGAGATCGCCGACGTCGATGGCGAGAAGCAGTTCGAAGTGCTGTCCACCAACGGCGACACCTTCCTGGGCGGCGAAGACTTCGACCAGCGCATCATCGACTTCATCATCGGCGAGTTCAAGAAAGAGCAAGGCGTCGACCTGAGCAAGGACGTGCTGGCCCTGCAGCGCCTGAAGGAAGCCGCCGAGAAGGCCAAGATCGAGCTGTCGTCCTCGGCCGCCACCGACATCAACCTGCCCTACATCACGGCCGATGCCACCGGTCCCAAGCACCTGAACATCAAGCT
>JAJPEW010000160.1 GCA_021166755.1 Hydrogenophaga sp.
CACGGCAATCTCCAGCAGGCGCTCTTTCTCAGGGTCCAGGCCGCTCATCTCGCAGTCGAGCCAGACCAGGTTCAGGTCGCTGCGCGCCAGGGTGGGCGTACCGGTTTCAGGAAGGGTGGACGAAGCGGTGGTGTCGGTCAATTCACTCATGCCAAGATTGTCACCCATGCCAGGTACAGCATCGGACCGCCCGCTCCGATAGACTCCGGGGCATGGATTCGCCGTCTCTCATGTTGTCGCTGGTGCTGTGTGGTCTTCTGCTGGCTGGCCTGGGTACCCGCCTTTGGCTGGCCAGCCGGCAGATCAGGCATGTGTGGCTGCACCGCGACCAGGTGCCAGCCGCCTTTGAAGCCACCGTTGGTGCGCAAGCCCACCGCAAGGCGGCCAGCTACACGGTGGCCAAAGCCCGGTTCGGCATGCTTGAAGCGGCCATCGATGCGGCCTTGCTGCTGGGCTGGACACTGCTGGGTGGGTTGGATGCCCTCAACCAGCTCCTCCTGTCCTGGATGGGCCCCGGCCTGTGGCAACAGCTGGCCCTGATCGGCAGCTTCGCCCTGATTGGCGGTGTGCTGGCCCTGCCCCTGTCGTGGTGGAGCACGTTTCGCATCGAGGAAAGTTTCGGCTTCAACAAGATGAATCTGGGCCTGTGGCTGAGTGACCTCGTCAAGGGTACCTTGGTCGGTGCACTGGTCGGCCTGCCCATCGTGGCCTTGGTGATCTGGCTCATGGGGTCGGCGGGCACGCTGTGGTGGCTATGGGCCTGGGGTGTCTGGATGGGGTTCAACCTGCTGCTTCTCATCGTCTACCCGACCGTGATCGCTCCCCTGTTCAACCGGTTCGAGCCCCTGGCCGACGAGGCGCTGCGCGAGCGTGTCCAGGCACTGATGCAGCGTTGCGGGTTCTCCGCCAAGGGTCTGTTCGTGATGGACGGCAGCCGCCGCAGCGCCCATGCCAATGCGTACTTCACCGGTTTCGGCGCCGCCAAGCGCGTGGTGTTCTTTGACACGCTGCTCAAGCAGTTGAGTCCGGGGGAAATCGATGCCGTGCTGGCCCACGAACTGGGTCACTTCAAGCGCCGCCACATCGTGCAGCGTGTGGTGATGATGTTTGCCCTGAGTCTGCTCGGTTTTGCCCTGCTGGGCTGGCTGTCGGGGCAGGTCTGGTTCTACACGGGACTGGGGGTCACACCATCGCTTGACTCGGCCAACGATGCGCTGGCCCTGATTCTCTTCATGATGGTGGTGCCGCTGGTCACCTATTTCCTGTCGCCCCTAATGACCCAGCTCTCGCGCCGTCACGAGTTCGAGGCGGACGCCTATGCCAGCGAACATGCCGATCGGCGGGACCTGGCCAGCGCCCTGCTCAAGCTGTACCAGGACAATGCCAGCACCCTGACGCCGGATCCGCTGTATGCCCGGTTCTATTACTCGCACCCGCCCGCCAGCGAGCGCCTGGCCAGGCTGTTGCCCACTGCAGCCGGTGCATCCACTTGAGCCGTTCCAAGTCACTGTCGAAAAGCCAGAACACGGCCACGCAGCCCGGGCTGGTGGTCGCCGCGCATGGTCGCCATTGCCTGGTGGAGGCACCCGATGGTCAGCGTCTGATCTGCCATGCCCGGGGCAAGCGCAACGAGGTGGTGGTGGGCGACACGGTGCGCTGGGCCCCGACCGGCGACGAGGGCATCATTGAAGCGGTTGACGAGAGGCGCAACTTGTTCCACCGCCAGGATGAATGGCGCACCAAGTCCTTCGCCGCCAACATCGACCTGGTGCTGATCCTGCTGGCCGCGGAACCGGAGTTCTCGGAAAGCCAGCTCACCCGCGCCCTGATCGCTGCGGAGGCGGCGGGCATCGAGGCCCTGATCGTGCTGAACAAGCGCGATGTCCAGCCGGCCTTTGATCGGGCATGGGAGCGGCTGGCCCCCTACCGTCGCATGGGTTACGCGGTGTTGCCGCTGTGTCTTCGACCGGCTCTCCAGGCTGAGCCCTCCGGGCTGGATGAGCTCAAGGCACGTCTGGATCAGCGATCCACCCTGGTGCTGGGACCATCGGGCGTGGGCAAGAGCACGCTGGTCAATGGGCTGGTCCCGCACGCGTCGGCGCAAACCGGCGAAATCTCCCGTGCCTTGAATTCGGGCAAACACACGACCACCAGCACCACCTGGTACTGGACCGATGCGCAGCGCCACACCGCACTGATCGATTCACCCGGATTTCAGGAGTTCGGCCTGGCCCACATCGAACCCGAGCACCTGGCACAACTGATGCCCGATTTGCGCGGGGCGCTGGGCGGGTGCCGCTTCTACAACTGCACCCACCGGCAGGAACCCGGTTGCTCCGTGACCTCTGCGGTCGCCAGCCCGGACCATCCCGAGGGCAGCATCAGCGCCACACGCTACCGCCTGTATCTGGAACTGCATGCCCAGCTGAGCAGTCAGCGCGCCTTCTGAGCGCTGACGAAACTGGTGTCAGACCCGCCAGCCCGCCAGCGTGGCCAGCGCCAGGAACAGCATCCAGAGAACCACGCTGCGCCAGACCAGCCCCACCACGCTGGCCAGATGGGCGATCTGGGGTTCTGCCCGGTTGGTGGGCAATTCGACCGGGTCCGGACGCAGGCGCACGTTGACCGCCCCGACTGTGGCCGCCAGCACCACGCCATCGCCACCCTCACCATGGCGTGCAGCATCGCTGCGCCAGCTGGCCACCGATTCCTCGAAGTTGCCCACGATGGCAAAAGCCAACGCCGTGGCACGGGCCGGGACATGATCGACCACGCGCCAAGCCTGGGCCGACACCTGGGCGAGGACGCTGGGCGACGTACCGGTGTGCACCGATGGCCAGCGCCGGGCCACGTACTCGGCCAGGCGATAGGCCACCGCTCCCGCCGGCCCCAGACCCAGGAACCAGCCAACGAAGAACGCCAGCAGAACACCAAAGACATGACGGTGCGCCGACAACACGCTGTGCTCGATGACATGGCGCAGCAATTCGGTGCGCGGCAGCGTGGTGACGTCGACCCGTAGCCACTGCGCCAGGTGCTGGCGTGCGGTGGCATCATCGCCGGTTTCCATGGCCTGGCGGATGGCCGTGAAATGGTGGCTGAACTGGCGAAAGCCCAGGGTGAGGTAGAGCACGACCACCATCCAGACCAGCGCCAGCAGGAAGCTCAAGTGCTCCAGCCAGAGGTGAACCACGGCCACCAGCACCGCAGGCAACACCACGGCCAGGGCCCAGGCGACCCAGCCATGGGGTTTTTCCCCTGTGTCGAGATGGCGCCCCACGGCGCGGGCCCAGGACCGCATGGCCACATGAACCGGGTTGTCATGTCCGACGGGGCGCACCTGCTCCAGGAGCAAGGCCATGAAGACCGCAAAGAAACTCATGGCGCGATCATAGCGGCGCGCGACCAGCCAGCAGGTATTCAGGCCGACAGGAAGTGGTAGAGGTTGCGCAGCATGCCCGCGGTCGCTCCCCAGATGTAGCGTTCCTCGATACCGTCGTCATAGGGCATGGAATACCAGTGGCGCACCTGCCCTTCAAAGCTCAGGGCATGAAGGCGGTGATGTGCCGGGTTCATCAGGAAAGACAGGGGAACCTCGAAAACGGCGGCCACCTCATGGGGGTTGGGCACCAGGTGAACATCGGGTTGGACCAGGCCCACCACGGGGGTCACATGAAAAGCGGTGCCCGTGATGTATTCGGGCAGCATGCCCAGCACCTCCACGTGCGAGCGGTCCAGCCCGATCTCTTCCTCGGCCTCGCGCAGCGCGGCAAAGACGGCGCCACCGTCCTCAGGGTCCACCCGACCGCCGGGCAGTGCCACCTGCCCGGAATGGGTCGACAGGTGGTCGGTGCGCTGGGTGAGGATCAGCGTCGGCTCCTCACGCATCACCACCGGCATGAGCACGGCGGCCGCCGCCGGCTGCCGATCCGTGAAGCGCTGCTCGCGCCGCAACTCGGGAACCCATTCGGGAGGATGGGCAAATCGACGCCGCAAGGCAGCCGGTTTGAGCTGCTCCCGCCCGACCGGAATGAGCGCGCGCGGGTCCTGCGGCTCAATGACAGGCACCTCACGGGGGTCAAAACGGGGCAAGATCGTCGACATGGGTCAAGCATAGGTCACGAACTGACCTTTGAGAGAGACGTCGGAGACACGGCCTCCTCAAAACACGGCGCAAAAAAAGCCGCTCCGAGGAGCGGCTTTCTGGCGGAAACACGGTTCGCTTACGCGCCCAGCTTTTCCTTGATACGCGCCGACTTGCCGCTGCGCTGACGCAGGTAGTACAGCTTGGCACGGCGCACGTCACCGCGGCGCTTGACTTCGATCTTGGCGATCAGCGGGCTGTACAGCGGGAAGGTACGCTCGACGCCTTCACCGTTGGAGATCTTGCGGACGATGAAGCTGGAGTTCAGGCCACGGTTGCGGCGGGCGATCACCACGCCTTCGTAGGCCTGGACGCGCTTGCGGGTGCCTTCGATCACGTTCACGCTGACGATCACGGTGTCGCCGGGCGCAAATGCGGGGATTTCCTTGTTCAGGCGGGAAATCTCTTCCTGCTCGAGGGTCTGGATGAGGTTCATGGTTTCCTTGATACCGATCATGGACGCGCTGCCCCAACATGGGGTGGATAGTGGCTGTGCACCCGAGCGCTTGGAGCACTCGCAAGGCACAGCGGCCGCCAGAGGATCGAAAAGCCTTGGATTATAGCAATTTCTGCCGGCGAAGGAAATCCAGATCGGCCTTGTCCAGCCGGTCGGCACCTTGGGCATGATCCAGAAGCTCGGGCCGCAGTCGCGCGGTCAGCGTCAGGCTCTGTTCCCGGCGGTAGCGCCCGATTTTTTCGTGATGTCCGCCCAACAGTACCTCAGGCACCGCCATCGGCCCCCGAGGCCCCTGCCAGACTTCGGGGCGCGTGAAATGCGGACTGTCCAGCAGGCCATCGAGCGCGGGGTTGAAGCTGTCCTGCTGATGGCTGCCCTCATCGCCCAACACGCCCGGCATGAGCCGGGCGACCGCGTCCAGCAGCGCCAGGGCGGCGATCTCTCCGCCCGAAAGCACAAAGTCACCAAGGCTGAGTTGGCGGTCAACGCAAGCGTCGATGAAGCGCTGATCAATGCCCTCATAGCGGCCACAGACCAGCACGGCGCCGCGGCTGTCATCGGCCCAGCGCTGGACGACCCCATGGTCCAGCCGGTCGCCGATGGGCGAGAACAGCACCACGGGCGCACGGGAATCATCGGGCTCTGCCCGGTCGGCACGGATCGCCTGCAGGCAGCGCCACAGGGGTTCGGCCATCATCACCATGCCGGGGCCGCCGCCAAACGGGCGATCGTCAACGCGGCGGTAGTTGCCCTCGGCATGGTCACGTGGGTTCCACAGGCGCACATCCACCTGGCGGGACTCGAAGGCGCGGCGGTTGATGCCGCAGCGCAAGAAGGGCTCGAAGAGCTCGGGAAACAGGGTGATGACGTCGAAGCGCATGGCTGCGCCCGGTCAGTAGTCGGTCTGCCAGTCGGCGATGATGCGGCGCGCCTTCAGATCGACGTCGTCGATGTACGCGGCCACGAAGGGGATCATGCGCTCGGCGGTCTTGTCGGCGCCATCGACGTGCTCGGTGTACTCCATCACCAGCACCGAGGTGGGGCCGGTGGGCAGCAGGTCGCGCACCACACCGAGGTGGACGCCCTCGCGGTTGACCACCTCCAGGCCGATCAGGTCGACCCAGTAGTACTCGCCCTCTTCTGCCGGAGGAAAGGCGCTGCGGGCCACGTGGATGCGAACGCCCTTGAGCGATTCGGCCAGGTTGCGATCATTCGAGCCTTCGAGGCGGGCGACGATGCCATCGGCATGCACCTTGATGTCGGCCACCGCCACTCGGACTGGACCCGAAAACGCCGAAAAGCCCTTGCCGAAGCGTGCTTCGGGGGGCAACAGAAACCATTCGGATGACTCAAACAGCGCACGGGTGTCGGCGCTGTGTGGCTGAATGCGGACCCAGCCTTTGATGCCCCACGCATCCGTGAACCGGCCCAGTTCAACCGCGTCGTCCGGCAAGGGCGACGGCTGGAACGGGCTGGCGGCGGATGCGGGAGCGGTGCTCACCTTGACGGTGTGCAGGCCTGGAATCAGGCGGCGGCCTTGGCGGCAGCCTGCTTGATCAGACGGGCCACGGTTTCGGACGGCTGGGCACCCACGCCGGTCCAGTAGGTCAGGCGGTCCTGGGCGATGCGCAGGGGCTCTTCACCACCCTTGGCCAGGGGGTTGTAGAAACCGATGCGCTCGATGAAGCGACCATCGCGGCGGTTGCGCTTGTCGGCAACCACGATGTTGTAGAACGGACGGGCTTTTGCGCCGCCGCGGGAGAGTCGAATGACGACCATGATTTATCCTTCGGGTGGTGAGAATCCCCTGCGACAGGTTGTCGCGTCAGGGAGTTTCCTGCAGCGCTTGAGACACACGACTGACCACCCGGCCAGCGAAACGCTACAAAACCCGGCATTATAGCCAGTCCGGGCAACCGAGCCTATTTCTTTTATTCATCCTCATGACCTTGATCCGACCCAGCCGCGACGAAGACCTGGACGCCATCACCCGCATCTACGCGCATCACGTGCTCCACGGCACCGGCACCTTCGAGACCACCCCTCCCACCCGGGACGAGATGGCTGGCCGTCGGGCCGATGTGCTGGGCAAAGGACTGCCCTGGCTGGTCATCGAGGTGGATGGCCAGGTGATGGGGTACGCGTATGGCAACTGGTTCAAGCCGCGTCCTGCCTACCGCTACTCGGTGGAAGACTCGATCTACATGGCCCCGGAGTCGGCCGGCAAGGGCCTGGGCAAGTTGCTGCTGACCGAGTTGCTGGCCCAGTGCGAGCGTGCCGGCGTGCGCAAGGTCATGGCGGTGATCGGTGACTCGGCCAACGCCGGGTCGATCGGTGTGCACAAGGCCCTGGGCTTCGAGCAGGTGGGTGTGGTGCAGTCCTGCGGCTGGAAGTTCGGCCGCTGGCTGGACATCGTGCTGATGCAGAAGAGCATCGGCCAGGGCGACAGCACGCCACCCCATGATCCGGCAGGGGCATGAACGTGTCCCGGCGGAAAAACAAGACCCTGGCGGCGTGGCTGGCGCTGCTGGGGGGAACCATGGGGTTGCACCGGTTCTACCTGCGCGGGCTGGGCGACTGGATCGGGTGGCTGTTCCCCCTGGCCTCGGGCCTTGGCTGGTGGGGCGTGGAGCGGGTACTGGCGCTGGGGCAGGATGACAAGCTGTCCTGGTGGCTGATTCCGTTTCTGGGCATGAGCCTGGCCGCCGCGTGCCTGAGCGCCATCGTCTACGGGCTGAGCGACCGTGCGCGCTGGAACGCCAAGTACGCGCCGGACCAGGGTCCGGACGGCACGGCAGGCGCTACCAGTTGGCTGACGATCGGCGCGGTGGTGCTGTCGCTGCTGGTCGGCGCCACCGCCTTCATGGGCAGCCTGTCGTTCAGCATCCAGAGCTACGTGAAGTACCAGATCGAGGAAGCCCGGCGGATCAGCCAGTGATCACCATCGGGTTCAGCCAGGACATGATCAGCATCACCACACTGAGCGTGAACAGGGCCAAGCCGGTGGAAATACCCATGCTGGCCGTGGTCAGTTCCTGGACCACCTGGTAGCGCTGGGCGAACAGGAACACATTGGCACCGATCGGCAAGGCCGCGGCGACCACCATCACGGTCAAGGGCAGACCGGTAATGCCAAAGCCCCAGGCGCTGAGGCCGACGAGCAGGGGCAGCAACAGGTTCTTGGATGCGGCGATCCACAGGGCCGGACCCCAGTGCCCGTGCATGGGCGTGCGCGCCAGACTCACACCCACCAGCACCAGGGCCAACGGTCCGAAGGCACTGCCCAGCAGCTGCAGGGGCTTGTCGATCACACTCGGCAAGGACCAGCCGGTCTGCGCGAACAGGAGTCCGGTCAGGATGGGCAGCGGGATCGGATGGATCAGTGCCCCCTTGATCGCCGACATTGCCGTGGCCATGAGGTGGGGTGGCTCGCCACCGGCACGCCGTGTCTCGCGGGCGGCCGCGAGCTCCAGCATCACCGAACCGAGCGTCAGCAGGATGAGCGCATGCACCGACACCAGCGTCAGCAGCGTGACCAGCCCCCGCTTGCCGTAGGCCAGTTCCACCAGCGTGATGCCGATCATCACCATGTTGGAGAACACGCCAGCCAGGGCCATGACAACGCTGCGGCAGTTGAAGCCCCGCCAGGCGATGCTGAGCACCAGCAGGCCCACCGCGGCCAGGAAGTAGGCCGCCACCGGTGTCAGATCGAGCTGCTCAAAGCGCACCGCGCTCATGGTGCGAAACAGCAAGGCCGGAATCAGCACCAGAAAGACCAGGTTGGACAGATCCTTGATGGCATCACCGCGGATCCATTGCAGGCGCCCGGCCAGGAAACCGACACCGATCAGCAGGAACACCGGTGTCAGCGAGATGAAAACAGGGTGGGATGAAAAGTTCACCGCACCGATGGTAGCGGCAGCCGCTGAGGTGACCTGTCACCCGGCTGTCCGGGCAGGTCACTTCACCGCGATGGCGTCGGTGATGCGGTAATACAGGCCATAGGGATCGGATTTCAGGACGTGAAAGCGCCCCTCGACGACCACGGCGTTGAGGCTGTACTTGACTGGTGTCTTGGTCCTCACCTCGACCATGCTTTCCGGCCCCCCCGGCACGCAAAAGGAACAGGTCAGCGGCACGGACGACAGCAGGAAGTGGCGTTGCTGTTCGCCCGGCTCCAGCGGCATCATGAAGCCCTGGATGCGCTGCTGGCGCTGATCCAGCGACTGGACCGCCGGCGGATAGACCGGCACGATGCGCCGGTTCTCGACCTGGGTCCGGATGTCGGTCAGTACCGACCAGGGGACGACGTCGGTGCGCTTGGGCAGCGGGGCAAACGGGCTGAGCGGGCTGTGCACGCCGGCACCCTGCCCGTGCGGGATGGCCGGGGCAGAAGCGCCCGGCGCCGCAGAGCCAGACGGGGTACCCAGCGGAGAGCTTAGAACCTGGCCCGACGCGTTTGCCGCCAGAAACAGCAACCAGGCCGGGAGCAGTCGAAGCGAAGGGATCATGCGCAGGAAGCTTACTTCAACCGCCACTTGCATGCATCAGTGCGCGTGACGCATGCCACAGTACTTGCCAATGGCCAGGCCCTTGCAGGCAACCTGCAGCTCGGCCATGCAGACCTTCTCGCCCTTGCCAGCTTCCAGGCATTTGGCAGCGCCTTCGTGGGCGGCCGCCATGGCGCGGTGGCGCTTGATGTCCTCCTGGGTTTCCTTGTCCGTGTGCTGAGCCAGCACGAATGAGGACGACAGGGCCAGACCGAGGGCAATGAGGAGTGCTTTCATGGATTTCACCTTGTGGTGGGAGTTGCGGAAGAAAGAAGGGAAGCGACGTCCACCCGATACGCGCTGATCGCGGGCAGCGCTGCCGCCAGCAGGGCCACGCCCAGCGCCAGCATGGGCACGGACCACAGGGCCATTGGTGTGGACCAGGGGTTCACGATCAGGCCCTGCCCGGCGGACCAGAGGTCACCGGCGAGCCAAACCAGCGACTGCGACATCAGCAGGGCGAGCGCACAGGCCAAGAGTGCCAGCCACAGGGCTTCTAGCAGCAGCAACGCGCCCACTCGGCGCGGCGGCGCGCCCAGCATGCGCAGCATGGCGATGTCGGCGCTGCGTTCGCGCACCGCGCCCCAGAGAGCGATGAACACCGACAGCCCAGCCACTGTCAACAGCACGGCGCCCAGGCCCTGCAGCAAACGGGTGCCCACACCCAGCAGGGACAGCAGGCGCGTGATTTCCACCGCAGGTGCGGCAGCCTGCATCTTCGTGGTGGTATTGACCAGCCGCGGCAGGCTGACCGCCGCCAGCGGCGTGCGGTAGCGCACCAGGGCCAACGTCACCTCGCGCTCCGCCTCGATGGCGCTGCGATCGTCGGCCGACAGGTCCTCGAATTCGCCGGGGGCCAGACCCTCGTGGACAGCCCAGACAGACGCCGTGTCCGTGAGCAACAGACGGTCGAGCACACAACTGCAGGGCTGCAAAACACCGGTGACGGTATACGGTGTGTCCTCGTGCCGATGGCCACCACCGCCCAGGCCGTGCGCGCCGGCAAATACCTGACCCACCCCCAGGCCGGTGACCTGCGCCACCTGGGCACCCAACACCGCCTGCATAGGCACCGACCACAGCGCCCCCTGCGCGAGGATGGCCCCGTAGTGCGCCACGTAGTCGGGTGTGGTGCCGACGATGCGGAAGGCCTGCAGGCTGTCGCCCAGGCTCAGCGGGATCACCTGCGCCACCTGCGGGTGACGGGCCAGGGCCTGTACGTCGGCCAGCGCCACGTTGCCCGGTGGCACGTCGAGGTGGAACACGCCCGCCAGGATGAGCTGTAGCGGACTCCCCTTGGCGCCCACCACCAGGTCGATGCCCTGCAGGTCGCGCTCGAAGGCGCGTTCGACGCGGTCCTGCGCCAGCAGGACGAAGGCCACCGTGGTCAGCCCCAATGTCAGCAACAGCAGGTTCAGAGCCGTGGCCAGCGGACGCGACCACAGGTAGCGCCAGGAGAGACTCAGCAGGTTCACGCCACGGCTCTTGGCAGGTCCAGCCGCTGTGCGTTTGGCAGAGCATGCAGTACGCGCGCGTCGTGGGTCGCGACCACCAGGGACGCACCGGCATCGCGTGCCCGAGCCTGCAGCAGGGCCAGTGCGTTCGCACAGGCCACATCGTCCAGGCTGGCCGTGGGTTCATCGGCCAAGATCAGCGGCGGCCGCAGCAGCAGCGCCCGCGCCAGCGCCACACGCTGTGCCTCGCCACCCGAGAGCTGCGAAGGCCGCCGCGTCGCCATGGCGGCCACGCCCAGTGCATCCAGGGTCTGCGCGATGCGCGTCCGGTCCACCGGCCGCCCGGTTGCGACATAGACGAGCGCCAGGTTGTCAGCCACGTTCAACGCCTCGCTGAGCAGCAGCCTCTGCGGCAGAAAACCAATGGTCCTGGCGCGCCAGGCATCGCGGGCTGCAGGTGCCATCGCACCTACTTCGGCACCAGCCACGCTCAGCCGCCCGCGGTTGCCACTGCGCAGGCCCGCCACCAGCGCCAGCCAGGTGCTCTTGCCGCTGCCGGACGGGCCGCGCAGCAGCAGTGTGCCGCCCGCTGGCAGGTCCACGTCTGGGAACTGCAGCATGCGCCCACCGGGCAG
>JAJPEW010000215.1 GCA_021166755.1 Hydrogenophaga sp.
CTCGGATGCCGTCTCGGTGGTCCTGGATGGCCGCGTCTCTGGTGTGACTGTGGTCTGTGCCGGCCTGGTTCATGCGCCCGAGCATGTCACCAAGATTCACACCTACCGGACCGATGCATTTGACTCTGGCGAGGCCGGCCCCATCGGGGCGGTGGAGGAAGGGCAATTGCGGCTTTTCTGGTCGCCCAACCCCGGACAGGTTGACGAGGGTCTCTGGCGCGCTGTCCGGTCTGCTGACCAGCTGCCCAGGGTGGAACTGCTGGTCAGTCATGCCGATGCAGACGGTCATGTGGTCAGGGCGATGCTCAACGACACCCTGGCGCCCCCATTGCGCGGCTTGGTGGTGGCCGGGACAGGCAACGGCACCTTGCACGCCCGGCTGGCCGCCGCGTTGGACGAAGCACGTGCCAGGGGAGTGATTGTCTGGCGTGGTACCCGGTGCGTCCGGGGTCGTGTGTTGCCTGGCGGTGCGTCGTCGATGCCCCCGGCTTCGCCGTCGACCCTGAAAGCACGCTTGTCACTGGCGCTTGACCTCCTCAAGGCCGCCTGAATGCTCGACGCGCTGGCCACCCATCCCTGGGCCTACCCGATGCTGGAGGTCATTCACCTGCTGGGTGTGTCTTTGCTGCTCGGCAATCTGGCCTTACTGGAAATGCGGGTTTTCGGGGCAGGCCAGTCGCTGGCGGTGCGCCCGCTGGCCAAACTGTCGCTTTCCCTGGCGCTGGCCGGGTTTGCATTTGCGGGTGGAAGTGGTCTGCTGATGTTTGCCTCTCAGGCTGAGGAACTCCTGACCAACCGGATATTCACAGCGAAGATGTTGCTGCTGGTTCTGGCGGGATGCAATGCGGGCTGGTTTCACGGTAGACAGTCGCTGGATCGCCTGGACGCCTTGGCCAAGCTGCAACTGGTGGTGTCCGCGCTGCTGTGGTTGCTGATCCTGGGCTGCGGACGTTGGATTGCCTATGTCTGAGGAGAATGCCGGATGAATCGACGTCAATGCCTGCGACTGTGTGCGGTCAGCGGGATCACCGGGTGGTCCGGGCAGGCGCTGGCCCACCATGGCTGGAGCAGCTTCGATCAGGACAGGCCGTTGTACCTGAATGGGCGTGCGGTCGAGGTCCGGTGGCGCAACCCCCATGCCGAACTGGTGCTGGAGTTGGCCGATGGCCTGACGCTGCCGGCTGATCTGGCACGGCGTACCATCCCGGCCCAGTCGGCACCGGTGGATGCGGTTGCGGTATTGTCCAAGGCAACGCTGCCACGTCGCCGCGACCGACGTTGGAACGTCGAACTGGCGCCCTTGTTCCGGCTGGGGCAGTGGCAGGTTGGTGAGGTCGCCGTCGGTACCCCGTTGTCTGTGGTGGGTTTCGGTCTTCGTGACGAGCGGGGAGAGGCCCTGCTGCGCGCTGAATACCTGTTTGTGGACGGCAAGGCCTACCCCTTGCGCTCGTCACCGGCCTGAACTTGTTGGTGGCACAAAAAACCCGGCGCCAGGCCGGGTCTTCACGGGTGCGCGGTCGGGCGATTCAGGCCGCCAAGGCAGCCAGGGCGCGTGACGTGATGTCTTCCACTGTGCCCATTCCGCTGATGGCCCGGTACTTGGGGGCCGCAGCCGGATCCTGGCTGGCCCAGTTGCGGTAGTAGTCCACCAGCGGACGGGTCTGTGCACTGTACACGTCCAGACGCTTGCGGACAGTTTCCTCCTTGTCGTCGTCCCGTTGAACCAGCGGCTCACCCGTGACGTCGTCATGTCCATCGACCTTTGGCGGGTTGAACTTGACGTGATAGGTGCGTCCCGATGCCGGGTGGGAACGCCGTCCGCTCATGCGCTCGATGATGGCGTCGAAAGGGACATCGATTTCCAGCACGTAGTCGAGCTTGACACCGGCTGCCTTCATGGCATCGGCTTGCGGGATGGTCCGCGGAAATCCGTCAAACAGGAAGCCGTTCGCACAGTCGGGCTGGGCAATGCGTTCCTTGACGAGGTTGATGATGAGATCGTCGCTGACCAGCCCACCAGACTCCATCACCGCCTTGGCCTGAAGGCCCAGCGGTGTACCGGCCTTGACCGCAGCACGAAGCATGTCGCCTGTGGAGATCTGCGGAATGCCGTATTTCTGGCAGATGAACGTGGCTTGCGTGCCCTTGCCCGCGCCAGGCGCGCCCAGGAGAATGAGTCTCATCGGTTTCCTTCGTCTTGGATGTCAATTTCTGGTGGGGCGGCCTTCAAGTTGGGCAAACGCTCCCGGCCCTCCGGGCCAAATCGGGTCAAGGATAGCATGGGCTCCCCCCACGCAGGCTTACACAGATGGGTGGCCAGAGGGCCCGGCCGCGACGATGGCGCGCACCTTTTCAAGGTCTTCGGGCGTGTCCACCCCCGGAGCACCTGCGGTCGGGGTCACATGCACGGCAATGCGCTCGCCATGCGACAGCACCCGAAGCTGCTCCAGGGACTCGCAGGCCTCCAGCCCCGTTTTGCCAAGCGCCGGAAATCCAAGCAGGAACCCGACGCGGTACCCATAGAGGCCGATGTGGCGCAAGGGTGCCGGCGATGGGAGTGGGCCCTGGTCTGGGACGGGATTCATACCGTCGCGCCACCAGGGGATGGGTGCCCGGCTGAAATAGAGTGCGGTCGATCGAAGGTCAATCACCACCTTGACCACATTCGGGTTGAGAAACTCATCCCAGCTGCTCAGCGGGTGGGCTGCGGTGCTCATCACGCAGTCCGGGCGCATGGCAAGTTCTCTGGCCACCGACGCAATCAAATCCGGGGCCACAAGCGGTTCGTCACCCTGAACGTTCACCACCAGCTCGGCCGGGTCGAGCGACAGCCTCTCGCAGGCTTCGGCGAGTCGGTCACTCCCGGACTCATGATCGGGTCGTGTCAGTACCGCATCCACCCCGTGCTCGGCGCAGGCCTGGACAATGCTGATGTCATCGGCCGCCACCACGCACCGGTGGGCACCGCTTTGCTGGGCCTGTCGGGCCACACGGACCACCATCGGCAAGCCCCCGATGTCCGCCAGTGGCTTGCCGGGCAGCCTCGAGGAGGCCAGCCTTGCGGGAATCAGAACCGTGAACGCTGGCGTGTTCATGGCGCCCGGGGCGGTGTGGGCAGCTTGTCCAGCTCCTCGTCGCTCAGGGTGCGGGCCTCATGCTCCAGAAGGATCGGCATGCCATCGTGGATCGGGTAGGCCAGACGAGCGCTGCGAGAGATCAGCTCCTGTCGTTCCCGGTCGAAGATGAGGGGCCCCTTGGTGACCGGGCAGACCAGCATTTCAAGCAGTTTGTTGTCCATCCGGTGATGATAGTCGCGGACAGTGCCCCTGCTCCAGCAGGAGCCGGTCGATGGCTGCGAAGAAATCTGGCTCTATGTCCATTTCAAGGCGCACCGAACCGACGCGCAGTCCGGGCACGGGCTGGGCCTGGCAGGCAGGAAACAACTTGACGGCGTCTTTCTCCGTGCAGAGCAGCATGCCCTGCAGATCTTTGATGCCTTCCCGCAGGGCGCCGATGTCCGCATGATCGGCCAGGGACAGCTGTTGGCCGAGGCTCAGGCCCTGTTCCTGCAGCATGGAGAAGAAGCCTTCCGGGCGTGCGATGCCTGCCAGGGCATGCACCCGCTGTCCTTGCAACCCCGAGAGATCGCTGACCGAGCCATCTGACCAGCGCACCTGCTGGGCCAGCCGACGGGCACCTTCAAACTGCGGGAGGGACCGTGGAGCGGGTAGGCCAGGGGGGAGCGCGGATGCGTCGCTCCGGATCCTCAGGACCAGGTGGGGCGACAAGGCATCCAGTTGGGTCGGAGGCCAGGGTTCACGAAGCAGTCCGGCCGGCAGCAGCCAGCCGTTGCCGACGCCCCGATCGTCAAACACCGCGATCGCCAGATCCCGCCCCAGGCGGAAGTGCTGCAAACCATCATCACACACCAGGACATCGACCTCGGGGTGCTCCCGCAGGAGCTGGCGACTAGCCTCCGCCCGCCGGGCACCCACGCATACAGGTACGCCACCGAGCTGCTTCAGCAGGGATGGCTCGTCCCCATGGAAGGCAGGATCCGGGGTATCCGGCAGCATCAGTACGTCGTTTGCGCTGCGGCCATAGCCTCGGGACACCACGCCAGGGCGCCAGCCGCGTGACCTCAGGTGACGGAGGAGGGCGAGGGTGGTGGGTGTTTTGCCGGCACCCCCCACCACGATATTGCCCACCACGATCACGGGCACGGGCATGCGCTCGATTTGGCGGGGGTCAGCCAGATAGCGCTGACGATGGCGACGGACGAGCACCTGGTAAACAAGGGACACCGGCCAAAGCAGTCGGGCCTGCCAACCCTTGGTCTGGGTGGCCTTCTGCCAGGTCGAGGTCCAGTGAGCTGCGGTGGAGGAACGCATTCGGCGCGGCACCTCCAGCTGGTCAGCGGCCGGATCGGCCGTTGCCTTGCTGGGTGGCAAAGGTGATCTGGACCAGGCCAGCCCGGCGCGCAGCATCCATCACGTTGATCACCGACTGGTGGGTGGCGGCAGCATCCGCGCTGATGATCACCACCGGGTCCTTCATGCCGGACGCGGCGGCGCCGAGGGCACGCTGCAGGCTGTCGACCGAAGTGCCGTCGGCCGACTCCCGATTGATCGCGTATCGACCGTCACTGGCCACGGCCACAATGATCTCGTTGGGATTCTGGCGGGGCGTCTGGGCGTCCGCCACCGGCAGGTTGACCTGCAATTCCTTGAACTTGCTGTAGGTGGTGGTCAGCATGAGAAAGATCAGCACCACCAGCAGGATATCGATGAACGGAATGAGGTTGATTTCCGGCTCATCCCGTGTGCCTTGGCGAAAGTTCATGACGAACGCTCCCGGCTCACTTGCGCAGACTCAGCAGATGGCGGGCAAATCGGTCGGCAGCGACCTCCATGCCCAGCAGGTACTGGTCGACGCGCGCACGGAAGTAGCGCCAGAAAATGAGCGCCGGGATGGCGATGATCAGGCCAAACGCGGTGTTGTACAGCGCAATGGAGATGCCATGCGCCAGGCGTGTGGGGTCCCCGCCACCGGGCACAGCCCCCATGCCGCCATCGCCGCCCTGGGAGGCAAAAATCTCGATCATCCCCACCACGGTGCCGAGCAGTCCGATCAAAGGGGCGGCAGAGGCTATGGTGGCCAGGGCACCCAGGTACTTCTGAAGCTTGGCGGCGGCCAGGCGCCCTGAAGCCTCCATGTTGGCCCTCAGGTCGGTTTCACTGGCCCTGGGGTCGCCCTGGAAGGTGCGAAATCCGCTGGCGAGTACCTCGCCGAGCACCGAATTCTGCTCCAGCTGTTTGATCACGTCCGGCGTCGGAATGCCGTTGCGTGACACCATGACCGCTTCATCGAGCAGCTTGGGCGGCAGGATGCGGGAAGACTTGAGGCTGATAAACCGCTCGATGACCAAGGCCAGGCCCAGAATGGAACACAGAATCAGAGGCCAGATGGGCCAGCCAGCGGCTTGTATGATGGACAGCAAAACGAAGCTCCGTCGACGTTCCGCAGGAGGTTGCGGCGGTGTTGAAAGTAAGCTTTCGGATTATGACCCAGCCTCGGGCAGGTGCCGGGACAGGCTTACTCTGCGGCATATTTCACGCTCCGGGCGGTATGCACATCTTCTGTGGATAACTTTGTGAAGATCCTTGCGGACAAATCCCGGGAAGCCAGTCTTTCTGCGGGGTTGACCAGATTGATGACAAAACAGGCAGTGCAAAACGCTTTGAAATCAACGGGTTGCGGTGAAGCCTTTGGCTTTGCAGGGGCTTTGGGCCTCAATCCCAGTGTTTTCGCGGCCTGTGGACACGTGTCCCGCGGAGAGCCGCGTGTCTGAAGGGTTTGGCGACCGATCCCTGCCATTGGTGCGCACTGTGTGGGCGGTGGGGCCCTTGCTGCGAGCGATCGCCGACAGTCTTTCCGCCCGATTCAATCCCGTCACGGTGCGCGCCGAGATTTCAGGGTTTTCGCGGGCCGCCAGCGGTCACTGCTATTTCAACCTGAAGGATTCGACGGGGCAGGTACGCTGTGCCATGTTTCGCCGGGCCGCCGAACAGTTGTCATTCAACCCGGCAGACGGGGCGTTGGTCGAGGTGGAGGGCAAGCTCGATATCTACGGTCCAAGAGGCGATTTGCAGCTGATCGTCGAGCGCATGCGGCCGGCCGGACAGGGTGCGCTGTTCGAGCAGTTCATGCGGTTGAAGGCGCGTCTGGAGGCCGAGGGACTGTTTGATCCCGGGCGCAAACGCGAACTGCCCGTGTGGCCGAGGAGCGTCGGGGTGGTCACTTCCCTGGGGGCGGCGGCCCTGCGTGACGTGGTGACCGCCCTGCGGCGGCGCGTCCCTCACCTGCCGGTGGTGATCTATCCTGCCTCGGTGCAGGGTGCGCAGGCCCCGGATGAGATCGTCGGTGCGCTGCGGCAGGCCTACAGCCGTCACCCGGTGGGAGAGTGCGATGTCCTGTTGCTCGTCAGGGGCGGCGGCTCGCTGGAGGATCTCTGGTGTTTCAATGACGAGCGGGTCGTGCGGACGGTGGTCGCGGCGCCAATGCCGGTGATCTGCGGGGTCGGCCATGAGACGGACTTCACGCTCGCCGACTTCGCCGCCGACTTGCGAGCCCCCACGCCCACCGCAGCGGCTGAGCTTTGTGCACCGCCCCGACACCAGTTGATGGCGAGTCTGGAGCTGATGACCGAACGCCTGACCGCGTCGGTGGACGCGCGCCTGGATCTGAACGCACAGCGGCTTGATCGTCTGGCGCAGCGCCTGGGAAAACCCTCGGGTCGGCTGCATGAGGCGCGCCAGTCTTTGCTGTCGATCGAGCACCGGTTGAATGGGTTGCTCCAGCAGACCATTCAGCGGGAGAGGCGACGAACTGATCGACTCGCGCCTGCGCTGCGCGAGGCCATGCTGCACAACCTGCAGGTGCAGCAGCGCCGCGTGGAACGATGCACCACGGCGCTGAGGCACCTTGATCCCCAAACCGTGCTGGACCGCGGCTACGCCTACGTCAGCGACATGTCCGGTCGCACCATCACCAGAGCAGCTCAGGTGGCGGGCGGCGATCGGCTGCATGTCACCATGGCCGACGGAGCGCTGGAAGTCCTTGCTGCCGATCCGGAGAAGTGATCTCCGGTCATCGGCCAAGCCTTGCCTTACCTACAATGTGAGGTTTCTCCGGGGCAATGTCCCTGAAGACGCATCTCTGTCACAACCACCAACGAGGAACCCACATGGAACACACCCTGCCCCCGCTGCCGTATGGCCTGGACGATCTGGCCCCGCATTACAGCCGTGAAACGCTCGAGTTCCACCATGGCAAGCACCACAATGCCTACGTGGTCAACCTCAACAACCTGCAGAAGGGCACCGAGTTCGAGGCCATGGACCTTGAGTCCATCGTCAAGAAGTCCAGCGGCGGCATCTACAACAACGCGGCCCAGATCTGGAACCACACCTTCTTCTGGAACTGCATGAAGCCCAACGGCGGCGGTGAGCCTTCCGGTGCGCTGGCCGCGGCCATCAACGCCAAGTGGGGCAGCTACGCTGCCTTCAAGGAAGCTTTCGTCAAGTCGGCTGTGGGCAACTTCGGCTCTGGCTGGACTTGGCTGGTCAAGAAGGCCGACGGTTCGGTGGATATCGTGAACATGGGCGCAGCAGGCACGCCGCTGACGACGGGCGATACCGCCTTGCTGACCGTGGATGTGTGGGAACACGCCTACTACATCGACTACCGCAACCTGCGTCCGAAGTTCGTCGAGACCTTCCTGGACAAGCTGGTCAACTGGTCGTTTGCCGAGAAGAATTTCGGCTGATCTGCTCGCAGCACTTTGAGAGAACCCGGGGCCGTTGCCCCGGGTTTTTTTTCGCCCATGACCCGCATCGGTGCGAAAATTTTTCGCTATTTCTGATATTCATTTTGCAATATGGAAAATTGAATCAAAAATCAGGACCTGGGTCAGAGGACTGAAAGCAAAATCACCCACGATCTTCCGATTCAGCCGACCGACACCCATGGTCGGCGGGATGC
The DNA here is from genome assembly GCA_021166755.1 of Hydrogenophaga sp. Taxonomy (GTDB): domain Bacteria; phylum Pseudomonadota; class Gammaproteobacteria; order Burkholderiales; family Burkholderiaceae_C; genus Hydrogenophaga; species Hydrogenophaga bisanensis. The sequence goes on from JAJPEW010000215.1 coordinate 8,044, forward strand.
AGACATCACAACGACATCCGGAGCACCTTCATGAGCAATCAGACATCCACCATCGTCTACACCCTGACCGACGAGGCACCGCTGCTGGCCACCAGCGCCTTCCTGCCGGTGATCCAGACGTTCGCGGCGCCTGCGGGCGTCAACGTGACCACCAGCGACATCTCGGTGGCCGCCCGCATCCTGGGCAACTTCCCGGAGTATCTGACGGAAGAGCAGCGGGTGCCGGACTACCTGGCCGAACTGGGCAAGCTGACGCTCAAGCCGGATGCCAACATCATCAAGCTGCCCAACATCAGTGCGTCCGTGGCCCAGCTGGTGGCTGCCATCAAGGAGTTGCAGGCCAAGGGCTACAAGATTCCTGACTACCCGGAAAACCCCAAGAACGACGAAGAGAAGGCCATCAAGGTCCGCTATGGCAAGTGCCTGGGCTCCGCCGTGAACCCGGTGCTGCGCGAAGGCAACTCCGACCGCCGGGCGCCGAAGGCCGTGAAGGAGTTTGCCCGCAAGAATCCGCACAGCATGGCCGAATGGAGCCAGGCTTCGCGCTCTCACGTCTCGCACATGCACGCTGGCGACTTCTACCACGGTGAGAAGTCCATGACTCTGGATCGTGCGCGCAACGTCAAGATGGAACTCATCACCAAATCCGGCAAGACGATTGTGCTCAAGGAGAAGGTGGCGCTGCTCGACCGCGAGGTGATCGACAGCATGTACATGAGCAAGAAGGCCCTGCTGGCCTTCTACGAGAAGGAGATCGAGGACGCCCGCAAGACCGGCGTGATGTTCTCGCTGCACGTCAAGGCCACGATGATGAAAGTCTCGCACCCCATCGTGTTCGGCCACTGCGTCAAGATCTTCTACAAGGAAGCGTTTGAAAAGCACGGCAAGCTCTTCGACGAACTGGGTGTGAACGTCAACAACGGTATGGTCGATCTTTATAACAAGATTGCGACCCTGCCCCAGAGCAAGCAGGAAGAGATCAAGCGCGACCTGCACGCCTGTCACGAGCACCGCCCCGAGCTGGCCATGGTCGACTCCGCCAAGGGCATCACCAACTTCCACTCGCCCAATGACGTGATCGTGGACGCTTCGATGCCGGCGATGATCCGCAACGGCGGCAAGATGTGGGGCGCCGACGGGCGTTTGAAGGATGTCAAGGCAGTGATGCCCGAGTCGACCTTCGCCCGGATCTACCAGGAGATGATCAACTTCTGCAAGTGGCATGGCGCTTTCGACCCCCGCACCATGGGCACTGTGCCCAACGTGGGCCTGATGGCCCAGCAGGCCGAAGAGTACGGCTCGCACGACAAGACCTTCGAGATCCCCGAAGACGGTGTGGCCAACATCACCGATCTGGACACCGGCGAAGTGCTGATGAGCCAGAACGTGGAGCAGGGGGATATCTGGCGCATGTGCCAGGTCAAGGACGCCGCCATCCGCGACTGGGTCAAGCTGGCCGTCACGCGCGCCCGCAACTCCGGCATGCCAGTGGTGTTCTGGCTGGACCAGTACCGTCCGCACGAGGCGCAAC
>JAJPEW010000073.1 GCA_021166755.1 Hydrogenophaga sp.
TTCCGGTTTCGCGTTCGCGGAACTGGTCCTGCAAGGCCTTGAGTGCGCTGCGTTTCTTGGCGATCAGCAGCACGCCACTGGTTTCGCGGTCGAGGCGATGCACGAGTTCCAGCAATCGGGCCTGCGGCCTGGCCTGACGCAATTGCTCGATGACACCGGAGCTGACGCCACTGCCCCCATGCACAGCCACCCCGGCCGGTTTGTCGATGGCCAGGAAGGCATCGTCTTCATGGAGCACAGGGAACTGCCTGGCGGGCACGGCAGGCGCCATGTCTGGCAGCCGGGCCGACACGCGCACCGGAGGCACGCGCAGCACATCCCCCGCCGCCAATCGGTCGTCGGCGGCCACACGGCCCTTGTTGCGACGGACTTCACCGGAGCGAATGATCCGGTAAATATGGGTCTTCGGGACTCCCTTGAGCACCCGGATGAGATAGTTGTCCAGCCGCTGACCCGCCGACTCCTCGTCGACCGTGAGATGCTGCACGGCGGGCGCCTGGGGGGAAGAAGGACTGGAACTCAAGGGAAAACCTGCTGTTGATACCGTTACCGCAATACGGGGCCTCGCACTATAATGCCCTTTGCCAGTCTGAAAGCCGTAAGTGGTTGATTTGTTTGAGTTTGGACGAACCGTCCAGGCGACACCGGAAAACCGGACGCTTGCCGCCACCGACTGTGCAACCGGCAACCTGCCGCGCTAGACGCCCGAGACGTGGCGTGACCTCGCATTTTCGGGGCACGCAGCCGTAGAGACCGGGTCCGCGTGGCAGGGAAACCCGTGAGACGACTGCAAACCCGAAACGGAATACCCCAATCGGCCAGCCCTTTGCGCAGACCCAACGATGGGCGCCCGGAGCTGGCCGAGGATGAAGCGACATCAGAGAAAATCAGCGGCGAGTCCATGTCTTTGACATCCCTGCAGCCTTTCCTGGTCAACCGACTCCACGCGCCTATGCCTTGAGGAAGGGGCGCACGGCCCATCGCGCCTGTCGCGAACGCCCGTGCAACGACCACCTCGACGGCTCTCCGGCAATTCCTCCCTCGTTTGCGTTGTCAACGGGCTTCTGCCCCGATGTCCGGCCCTGTCCGGATGACGTGCAACGTGTTTACGAAGGAAATGCCGCCATGAAGCGCATGCTGATCAACGCCACCCAGGCCGAGGAACGCCGGCTGGCGATTGTCGACGGGCAGAAACTGCTCGACTACGAGATCGAAATTGAAGGGCGCGAACAGCGCAAGGGAAACATCTACAAGGCGGTCGTCACGCGGGTGGAACCCTCGCTGGAAGCGTGTTTCGTCGACTACGGCGAAGACCGCCACGGCTTCCTGCCGTTCAAGGAGATCTCGCGTCAGTACTTCCAGGGCAACGTCTCGCCCTCTCAGGCACGCATCAACGACGTGATCAAGGAAGGCCAGGAACTGCTGGTTCAGGTCGAAAAGGAAGAACGGGGCAACAAGGGCGCCGCCCTGACCACGTTCATCAGCCTCGCCGGCCGCTACGTGGTGCTGATGCCCAACAACCCGCGGGGTGGTGGTGTCAGCCGACGGATCGAGGGTGAGGACCGCGCCGAACTCAAGGCGGCCCTGGACCAGCTCGAGTACCCCAATGGCATGAGCATCATCGCCCGCACGGCGGGTATCGGCCGGGACGCGGCCGAACTGCAATGGGACCTCAATTACCTGCTCAAGCTCTGGACCGCCATTGATGGAGCGGCCCAATCCGGCAAGGGTGCGTTCCTGATCTATCAGGAATCGAGTCTCGTGATCCGCGCCATTCGCGACTATTTCAACAGCGATATCGGCGAAATCCTGATCGATACCGACGACATTTACGAGCAGGCTCACCAGTTCATGAGCCACGTGATGCCGGAGCAGAAGCATCGCGTCAAGCGGTACCGGGATGATGCCCCGCTGTTCTCCCGTTTCCAGATCGAACACCAGATCGAAACCGCATACAGCCGTATCGTGACCCTGCCCAGCGGCGGCGCCATCGTGATCGACCAGACAGAAGCACTGGTGGCGGTGGACGTGAACTCGGCGCGCGCCATCAAGGGCGGCGACATCGAGGAGACCGCGACCCGCACCAACCTGGAAGCCGCGGACGAAGTCGCGCGCCAAGCGCGGCTGCGCGATCTCGGCGGCCTGATCGTGATCGACTTCATCGACATGGACGAGTCCAAGAACCGTCGCGAGGTGGAGAACCGTTTGCGCGACGCATTGCGCCAGGACCGCGCCCGCGTGCAGTTCGGCTCGATCAGCAAGTTCGGCCTGCTGGAAATGAGCCGTCAGCGCCTGAAGCCCATGCTCAGCGAAGGCTCGTCGATTCCCTGCCCGCGCTGCGGCGGCTCCGGCCACATCCGCGACACCGAGTCCTCGGCGCTGCAGATTCTGCGCATCATTCAGGAAGAGTCCCTCAAGGACAGCACGGCCGCCGTGCTGGTGCAGGTACCGGTGGAGGTCGCCAGCTTCCTGCTCAACGAAAAGCGCACGGAAATCACCAAGATCGAGCTCAAGCAACGCATCAACGTGCTGCTGGTGCCCAACAAGTCGCTGGATACGCCCAACTACAAGCTGGAGCGCCTCAAGCACGACGACCCGCGCCTGGACAACCTGGATTCCAGCTACAAGCTGGCCGAGGAAGTGGACGACGTGGCCAGTTTCACGCGCCGCAGCCAGGAACGCACCAACAAGCAGGAGCCGGTGATCAAGGGCGTGGTCTTCGATGGCCCGGCACCGGTGGCACCACCCAAGGCAGAGGTTGCACCGGCACCGGCCCCCGCGGCGCCGGCACCCGCACCGACCGTGGTGGCTGCGCCGGCCGAGAAAGGCTTCTTCGGTTGGCTGAAGGGCCTGTTCGGCCTGGCGCCGGCAGCGACCGCGCCGGCCCCGGTGGTGACACCGAGTACCGCCCCGGCCGCCGGCACGGCGGCCGAGGGTCGCGGCGAAGGGCGAGGTGATCGCCGACGCGATGGCGGGCGCGGCAATCGCGGCCAGCAAGCCGGCGGCGAAGGACGCCCGGCACGCGAGGGACAGCGCAACGGCCGCGGAGAGCGTGCCGATCGCGGAGAGCGCGTGGAGGGTCGACAGGGCGAACGCCGGCAGGACGCGCGCAACGTCGAGGGCCAACGTGAGCGCGGCGACACGCGCCAGGAGCAGACCGGCCGACCGGAGGGCCGTAACGGCCGTGGCCGCCGCGATCAGCAGGGTGCCCAGGGACAGAACATGGTCGAGAACGCCTCGGGCGTCACCCCCACGGAGACCAACGACAGCACGGCGGAAGGTCAGCGCCGCGAGCGGGGTGATCGACGCGGCCGTGGTGATCGCCAGCGCCGTCAACCGGACGATCTTCAGGCTGCAGCACCCACCACCGCACAGACCGTGACCGATGTTCCTGCGGACACCGCGGTGTCTGCTGCCGACATGGCCAACACGGCAGCCACGGAAGCCTCGCAGGACGAAGGCCAGGCTGCGCGTCAGCCGCGTGAACGCCGCAGCCGCGATCGCTACGGACGTGATCGCCGGGAACGTTCGCGCGAGGAAGTTACCAGCGCCGACACCCGGAACGAGCCAGTCGAGACGCCCGCCGAGGCACCGGCCGAAGAGGCACCGCAGCGCAGCTACTTCACCATGCCTGTGGCACCCTCGGCATCCGCCGAGTCGCCTGTCGACGTGGATACCCCGGTGGTCGCAGCAGCGGTCGAACCGGTCGCCGTGCTGGCGGTGAACACGGTGGCCGCGGCACCTGCGCCCGCCGCTGCCCAGACTACCGGAATGCCTGCCGTGGCCGCCTACACGCTGCCCGTGGACGACATGCAGCAAGTGGCACAGGCAGCTGGGCTGGAATGGGTGAACTCGGACCAGGAGAAAGTCGCCAAGGTTCAGGCAGCGATTGCCGCGGAACCCAAGCCGGTTCATGTGCCACGTGAACCCCGCCCGGTGGTGGTGGTCGATGAAGGTCCGCTGGTGCTGGTCGAAACCCGACGGGATCTGCGCCAGGTCACCCTGCCTTTCGAGAATCGGTGATGCACCCATCCGGCTCGGATGCGCTTTGGTGCATCCGGGTCGGTCCCCTGAAGGCATCACCAGTGAAAAAGCCGCTCTTCAAAGAGCGGCTTTTTTGTGCGCCATGACCCGTCCTGCCAGAGGTTGACACCTTTTCTTGAAGGAAAAGGCAGGTCTCATGGAATCAGGCTCCAAGCGAACCCAGAGGGACTACACGCTGGCTTTTAAGCTGGCGGTGGTCGAGCAGGTTGAAAAAGGCGAGTTGACCTACAAGCAAGCGCAGGCGCGTTACGGGATCCAGGGTCGATCGACGGTACTGGTGTGGCTGCGCAAGCACGGTCGCCAAGGGTGGGGGCGTAGTGCATCATGCGCAGCCATGCCCCCTGACAAGACGCCCCAAGCACTGACGCCCGAGCAGCAGATCAAGGCCCTGCAAGTGCAGCTCAAAGAGGCCAACGAGAAGGCTCAGCTGTTTGAGGCGATGCTCGATGTTCTGAAGAAGGATTATGGAGTGCGCGTCGTAAAAAAGCCTTCGGGCAAGTCCTCGCGCAGCGGCTCGTGCAAGGGCTGAGTGTGGCGAGGGCTTGCCGCTACATGGGGCTGAGCCGACAGGCGTACTACCAGGGCCAACGGCGCCAAGCCCAGCGGGAGAGCCGGGCCGAGGTGGTGGTGCAACTGGTGCGCAATCAGCGGATTCGCCAGCCCAGGCTGGGCACGCGCAAGCTGCACCACCTGCTGCGCGAACCGCTGGGGCAGGCGGGTATCCGTCTGGGGCGCGATGCGCTGTTCGATGTGCTGCGCAACGCCCGGATGCTGGTGCCCGCACGGAGGGCGTACCACAAGACCACCGACAGCCATCACCGGTTTCGCCGTCACCCCAACCTACTCAAGGCGGGGGAGCAGCAGGTGTGCGCCACGGCCAGCGAGCAGATCTGGGTGGCCGACATCACCTACCTGCCCACGGCCGACAAGTTCGTCTATCTGAGCTTGATCACCGACGCCTACTCGCGCAAGATTGTGGGTTGGCATGTACATGAGAGTCTGCAAACCGAGCCGGTGGCCCAGGCCCTGAAAATGGCCTTGCGTGCCCGCCAAAGCGACCAGCGCTTGGTGCACCACTCGGACCGGGGTATTCAGTACTGCTCGACCTACTACCAGAGCATCCACAAGCGCCATGGCCTGTACTGCTCAATGACCGATGGCTACGATTGCTACCAGAACGCACTGGCCGAGCGGGTCAACGGCATCCTCAAAGGCGAGCTGTTGCTGCAGCGGCCGGCCAACCTGGAGCAGGCCCGGCGCATGGTGGGCGAGTCGGTTCGGATCTACAACACCGAGCGGCCACATCTATCGCTGAAAATGCAAACGCCCGATGCGGTGCACCGGGCGTCCTTGGCCGGCATCTGCCGGCTTGAATTACCGTCCCAAGTGTCAACCTAATCTAGGATGGGTCACCATTCACATCCGTTTCGGCCCGATCTCACCAGCCTCGGGGCACTGTCGAACTCAGTCGATGCTGGCTGCGCGTTGCAAGGCAGAGACCACAGCGGCGTGGTCTCCACGTTCCTCAGCGAGACGCGCCAAAGAACGCCAGGTGCGGCGCAGCAGGCCGGGATCGCGCAAGCCGTGACTGGCCTGTCCCAACAACAGGGCGGCCTTCCCCCACAACCGGCGCTGCAGGCAGGCCTGCCCCACCAGATATTGCCAATAGGGGTTGCCAGGGGCATCCTGAAGCGCCTGCTCGATGCGGGAGAGCCACGGTCCCTCCACATGTGCCATGGCGGGCTCGATCACCTTGACCAGGCGCCGCAGCGATTCGTCGTCCAGATTGGCGACCTGGGGCCAGATCGGTTCTATCCAGCCGAGCACCTTCTGTGCCCCATCGGCCTGCCCCTCGGACCCGGTGTCTGTCTCCAGGGCCAGCAGCTCGTGAGCACGCTGCGCCCCCGCCAGCACCAGTTCCGGCATGGACTTCTCGGATTCGGTGAGCTTGTGCCAGACGTTCTGCAACTGGTTGAAATCTCGCGCCTGCCTCAGTGCATCGAGTGCCAGTCCGCGCACAAGGCTTTTCCCCGCATCGGGTGAGAAGGCGCGATGCTTGGTCAGCAGACGGGTGACTTCCAACGCTTCGGCGACAGAACCATCCAGACGGGCCACGCGCAAACGCAGTCGCAAGGCCTGGATGCGTCGCGCGGCCCCTTGAGGGACATCCTGCAAGCGCGAGCGCGCCAGCGATGGGTTGCGGTCCTCGATCGCCCAGCGAATCGCCCGAAGAAGGGCGCCTTCGTGTGCATCCGGCGCGTGCCTGGCCAATGAGGACTGAAGCGCCACACCCAGGTGTTCATCGCGCGCACCCCGATTCTGGAGCGACTGTGCGCTTTCCGCGGCCAGCAGGTGGGCCAGCAGACGCATCTGTCCCAGATTGAGGCCAGCAGGCTCTTCCGAAAGCTCATCCAGGTGACGCAGCGCCTCACCCGCGGACGTGTGCGCGCGGACAAACCGGCCCGCCAGCTGATAGGCCAGGGCATCCAGAATACCGGACACCGCGGCACGCTCGATCTGACGGTCGCGCCAGCGCCGCGCCCGCCGGGGAATCTCTCGCAAGGTGGCAAATCCCCTGAGGCCGAGGTACAGCAGGGCGAAGCTGGCAAGCAACAGCACCAGGATGAGGTTGAACGAGGCATCAAAGCGATAGGGAAACCAGAAAAGGGTCACCGTCGCATCGTTGTCACCCATCAGCAAGGCCAGTGCCACCGCCATGGAGGCCATGGCCAGCAACCAGAAAACCCCTCGCATGGCCCCGCGCTGATATCGCTTGCGCATGGTCAACGACCTCCTGCCGCCACAACAAGTGCCGCCAGGCTTTCGTCCGGACGGGGCAGTTCAAGCGAGAGCAGTTGCTGACGCAGGCCCTTGACCTCATCTCGGGCCTGTGCGACCAGCGGATGACGGGGGTCAAAGTAACGGGCGATGGCCCCATCCACCGCCTTCAGATCCGCCTGCACCGCGGCGGCCTGACGGGACAGCAAGGCCAACCGGGCATTAAGCAGCTTGAGCTTGACGTTTTCCTTGAGCAGGTAGGCCTGCTCGGGTGCAAGCAACATGGCATCAGGCTCGTCAATGCGACTGACACGAACCAGTTCACGCCCCTCACGGGTCACGTCGGACCACACCCTCTGCCAGAACCGGTCCCATCCAGCCACCAGCCTTGACCAACCCTGCTCCGTCGCCTGGGAGGTTGCGGCTGAAGGCTCGGCAGCGGGGGCTGGTGCAGGTTCGTCGGACACGTCGTCGGCTGACCCGGTGCTTCCCTTCACCGCCTCGGATGCCCCGTCGGCAGCCGCCGGAGACGGTCCGACCTGATTGCGCACCGGCCAGTCGTCCACCTGGCGCGCAATGTCATCAAAACGCGCCAGCAACGAAGGCAGATCGGCCGTCGACGCGCCCTGGATGCGTTCGATGTCACGCGCAATGGCCCGCTGCACGGGATTGAGTCGCGGTTGCGCGGCACGGGCGATCCGCTGGTCCGCCGCCTGCAGCGCAGCAATCAATGGCTGGGCACTGCCGGTCAGCTGGGCCTGTTGCTGCGCCAGACGGATGGCTGACTCCAGGTCCTGAAGCAGATTGTCGTCCCGGGAGCGGGAGACCGACAACATCAGCTCCTCGAGCTGGCTTCGCTGGAGAGTGACCTCGGACAGCTTGACCTCAGCCACCGACAGCCGCGCCTGAATCGAGTCGACAAGGGCACCCGACTGCTCGGACAGTGTACGGGCCTCGACGGCCTTGCCCAGGGTGTCCTGACTGCGCCTGGCCAACTCCTGTTGTGTGATGTCCAGGCGCTGCCACAGCAGAAAGACCGACACCAGGGCCGCCAGCGCAACCAGGGCCACAACACCGATGACCAGCCCGGTCCATCGGTGAACGGGAACGACACCAGAATGGGCCGGAATCTGCGCAGGCGGCGGGGATGCGGGGGACGGCGACGTGGGTTCGGTCATGGGCGGCTCCAGCCTGATTCTAGAGCGGAGAGCAGGTCCTGCAGGGTCGGCCGCAGGCGGACCACCGAACCGAAGCCGATCCGGCTCGCCCGCTCGGCAATCCGGGGATGGGTCGCCAGCGCACAGGCCTCACGCCAGTCGGCGGCACCGGGCATCCTGGCGAGATGATCAATGGATTCGGAACTGCTGAACAACCAGGCATGACCGGGTCGCATCCCCTGCCTAGCCAGGCGCACCCGCTCCTCGGTCCAACGGGGAGCACCGCGCTCGTAGGCCACACAGCCATCGACCACGGCGCCAGCCTTGCGGCATCGCTCGATCAGCCAGTTCCTGCCCTGTCCCGGGATGTCACCCGCCGAGGCTGGATCGGCGCCCCGGGAACGTCCCCGGACGAGCAGCACCCGGGTTCCCGGCCTGACCATGGGCTCGACCACGGGCCAGAGAGCCTCCGAATCGAAGTTATCGGCATCGGCGGCCGGCATGTCCACACGGTCAGGCGACACACCGTGCCAGGCCAGCGCCTCCACGAGGCGACGCCCCGTGGCCGGCCCCGGGGCCCAGAAGCGCGTTGCAGGTCGCCAGGGCAGGCGGTCAAGGCCCTCAAAAAAATGGGCGACCGCGGCGCCACTGACGAACATGAGGGCATCGTAGCGGTAGGCATCCTGTCGGATGGCATCCCGGGCGGCCAGCAACACCGGATCTGCGGGAGGGCCGATGTCGATGAGCGGAAAGGCCATGGCGGGCCAGCCTGCATCCGCCAGCGACGCCACCCAGGTTTGTGCCTCTTGCGCCGGCCGGGTGATGTACAGGCCATGAAGGACAGGCCGGTTCATGGAAGCCTGATCCGTCAGGCCTGTGATGACGCGACCCGCGCACCCTTGGCGCGAAGGGCCAGGGCCACGCGTTCGCCGAGCGCCTCGGCCTCGTCCAGTGTCTGCACGACAACCGTCTCACTGGCCCGCAGCAGGGCGGCCGGCCCTTCCGGCTCTCCCCAGGCGGCCTCGAGCATCAGCCGGCCATCTGGTTGCCAGCGGGCATGTGCCGCCAACGGCACCGAGCAGCTGCCGCCCAGCGCGCGGGACACCATGCGCTCAGCGGCCACACACAGCCAGGTCGGCAGATGGACCAGGGGCGCCAGGGCGGCCACCAGGTCAGGGCGACCACTGCGGATTTCGATGCCCAGGGCCCCCTGCCCTGCGGCAGGCAGCGAGGACTCGGGCTCGAAAATGCTGCGGATGCGCTCGCTCAGGCCCAGCCGCTTCAAGCCAGCGGCCGCCAGCACGATGGCGTGATACTGCCCGTCATCGAGCTTGCGCAATCGGGTGTCCAGGTTGCCCCGCAGCGGCTCGATGCGCACGTCATCGCGCCCCATCCTGGCCAGCGCCTCACGCAGCAGGACCACACGGCGCAGGCTGGAGGTGCCCACCACGGCGCCCGGTGGGAGCGCCTCAAGACCGGCGCAATGCGGGGACACCCAGGCGTCGCGCGGGTCTTCGCGTTCCATGACGCAGGCCAGCTCGAATCCGGCGGGAAGTTCCATGGGAACATCCTTGAGGGAGTGCACCGCGATGTCGGCCCGCCCTTCCTCCAGCGCGACCTCCAGTTCCTTGACGAACAGACCCTTGCCACCCACCTTGGAGAGCGTGCGGTCCAGAATCTGGTCACCCCGGGTGGTCATGCCCAGCAAGGTGACCTTGTGACCGCGCTGCTCCAGCAAGGCCTTGACATGCTCGGCCTGCCAGAGCGCCAGGCGGCTTTCGCGCGTGGCAATGGTGAGCGAAAGCGGGGTATCGGGATTTGAATGGGACACGGCGGGAAATTGAAAAAAGATCAAGCCCGGCGCGTTGTTTTCGTACCCGGTTGGTAACGGGACGTCCGGGATCCGACAGCTTTCGGATGCTAGCATGCCCGCTGCCCGTTTTTTCAGCAACACCCGCCCATGAGCACGTCACCGTCCCGCGCCCTGACTCGTCCGTCCCAGCGGCCCCCTGCCACCGACAAGGACCGCCCGTTGGTCGAGGACATCCGCTTGCTGGGGCGGATTCTGGGCGACGTGATCCGCGAACAGGAAGGCTCGGCCATGTTCGACCTGATCGAGCAGATCCGGCAGCTGTCGGTGGCCTTCCGCCGCCATGCCGACGAGTCGGCCGACAAGGCGCTCAAGAAACTGCTCAAGGGTCTCTCGGGCGAGCAGACAGTCAGCGTGATCCGCGCCTTCACCTATTTCAGCCACCTGGCCAACCTGGCCGAGGACCGGCACCACATCCGCCGCCGCGCCGTGCATGAGCGCGCCGGCGAGTTGCAGGCCGGCAGCCTGCCCATGACGCTGCAGCGTCTGCACAAGGCCGGCATTGCGCCCGTCGCCATCGTGGAGACCCTGGCGCAGGCCCACATCTCGCCGGTGCTCACGGCCCACCCGACCGAGGTGCAACGCAAGAGCATTCTGGATGCCGAACGCGCCATCGCCCGCCTGCTGGCCGAGCGCGAGCACCTGCTGCCGCGCGAATTGGCCGACAACGAGTTGCAGATCCGCGCCCGCGTGACCCAGCTGTGGCAGACCCGCCTGCTGCGCTTCACCAAGCTGACGGTGGCCGACGAGATCGAGAACTCGCTGAGCTACTACCAGGCCACCTTCCTGGCCGAGATTCCGCGCCTGTACCGCGATCTGGAAGAGGGCTTGGGCGAGGCCGCCGCCGCAGGCGTTGCGCCCTTCCTGCGCATGGGCCAATGGATCGGCGGCGACCGCGACGGCAACCCCAACGTGGTCGCGCCTACACTGGAGCTGGCCCTGCGCAGCCAGGCCGAGATGGTGCTGCGCCACCACCTCACGCAGCTGCACCTGCTCGGTGGCGAACTGTCGATGTCGGCCATCCTGACCGAGGTCACGCCCGCCATGCGCGCGCTGGCCGAACGCTCGCCCGACACCAACGCCCACCGGCAGGACGAGCCCTACCGCCGTGCGCTGACCGGCATGTACGCCCGCCTGGCCGCCACGCTCCAGCAGCTCACGGGCGGCGAGGCCGCGCGCCATGCCGTCGCGCCGCAGGACCCCTATGCCAGCGCCGACGAACTGCTGGCCGATCTGCGCACCATCGAAACCTCGCTGCTGGCACACCACGGTGCGCCGCTGGCGCGTGAGCGACTCAAGCCACTGATCCGCGCGGTGCAGGTGTTCGGCTTCCACCTGGCCACCGTCGACCTGCGCCAGAGTTCGGACAAGCACGAAGAAGTGGTGGCCGAACTGCTGGCCACCGCCCGCATCGAACCCGACTACAGCGCCTTGCCGGAAGATGCCAAGCGAGCCGTGCTGCTGCGCCAGCTCAACGATGCACGCCCCTTGCGCGTGCCCGGCGCCACATATTCGGCGCACACGCAGAGCGAGTTGGCCATCTTCGAGACCGCCCGCTGGGGGCGCGAGACCTTTGGCGCCCAGGCCATTCGCCACGCCATCATCAGCCACACCGAAACGGTGAGCGACCTGCTGGAAGTGCTGCTGCTGCAAAAGGAAACGGGTCTGATGCACGGCCTGCTCGCCGAGGACGCGACCGCAGACCTCGTCGTGGTGCCGCTGTTCGAGACCATCGAAGACCTGCGCAACGCCGCGCCCATCATGCGCGCCTACTACGACTTGCCCGGCGTGCGGGCCATGGTGCAGCGCGGCGCCGCCAGCGGCTACAGTGAGCAGGACATCATGCTCGGCTACTCCGACAGCAACAAGGACGGCGGCATCTTCACCAGCAACTGGGAGCTCTATCGCGCAGAGATCGCGCTGGTGGAACTGTTCGATAGCCTCAATGCTGAAAACCACCCAGAGGGTTTCAGCGCCGGGCCGCCCCAAGCTGAAACCGCGCCCCCCCGGGGGGCAGCGACCCGCGCAGCGGTGGAGCGTGGGGGCATCCGTTTGAGGATGTTCCATGGCCGAGGCGGCACCGTGGGGCGCGGCGGCGGCCCGAGCTACCAGGCCATCCTGGCGCAGCCGCCGGGCACGGTGCGCGGGCAGATCCGCCTGACCGAGCAGGGCGAGGTCATCGCCTCCAAGTACGCCAACCCCGAGATCGGCCGGCGCAACCTCGAAA
>JAJPEW010000282.1 GCA_021166755.1 Hydrogenophaga sp.
AGGCGCTAGTGGAGAGCGGCCAGACTGGCCCACGTGCACTGCCGGCGCCTCAGCCGTCCGATCTGCCGCAGTTGCGGCGCTTGCTGTCGGGCGCACTGACGGCTGACGCCGTACTGGCCGAGCTCAAGGCCTCTGCCTTGCGAGGCTTGGGCGGCGCAGGTTTCCCGGCCTGGCGCAAGTGGGAGACCGTGCGCGCGCAACCAGGACCGCACCACCTGGTGGTCAACATCGACGAAGGCGAGGTCGGCACCTTCAAGGACTGGGCCGTGCTCACCGACCCGCAGGCGGGAGCGATGCAGATGCTGGAAGGTGCGCTGATTGCGGCGCAGGTGGTCGGCGCGGACCGGATCTGGCTCTATCTGCGCGACGAGTACCACGACGCGCGCGTGCACCTGACCCAGGCGCTGGAGCAGCTGCAGTCCGCGCTGACCGGGTTCGGGCAGGCCTTCCCTGGCTATCAGGCGCCCGCCATCGAACTGCGACGCGGCGCGGGCGCCTACATCTGCGGTGAAGAGTCGGCCCTGATCGAATCGCTCGAAGGCAAGCGCGGCATGCCGCGCCTCAAGCCTCCCATCGTGGCGCTGCACGGGGTCTTCGGGCAGCCCACGCTGGCGCACAACCTGGAGTCGCTGTGGTGGGTGCCGGTCATCCTGGACAAGGGTGGCGCCTGGCTGGCGGCGCAGGGGCGGCGCGGTCGCAGCGGTCTGAGACGCTTTTCGGTCTCCGGCCGTGTGAACCGGCCCGGCGTGCACCTGGCGCCCGCCGGCATCACGCTGCGCGAGCTGGTCGACGAGTTTGCTGGTGGCATGCCGCCGGGTCATGAGCTGTACGCCTACTTGCCCGGTGGTGCGTCGGGTGGCATCCTGCCCGCGCGTCTGGCCGACGTGCCGCTGGATTTCGACACCCTGGCCGAACACGGCTGCTTCATCGGGTCGATGGCGGTGGTGGTGCTCAGCCAGCACGACCGCGCGCGCGATGCCGCGCTCAACCTGATGCGGTTTTTTGAACACGAGTCCTGTGGCCAGTGCACACCCTGCCGAGCCGGCACCACCAAGGCGGTGCAGCTGCTGCAGGCACCGGTGTGGGACGCGGACCTGCTGGGCGAGTTGTCTCAAGTGATGCGCGATGCCTCCATCTGCGGCCTGGGCCAGGCGGCGCCCAACCCGGTGGACTCGGTGCTCCGTTTCTTTGCCCACGAAGTCAACGGGGAGGACGCCCGATGAAGACCGATGACCTCCCGCGGGACATGACGCCCATTGCCTTCACTCTGGATGGCCAGCCTCAGGAAGCGCGGCCCGGCGAGACCCTGCTTCAAGTGGCCCGCCGCGTGGGCCTCGAACTGCCCCACCTGTGCCACAGCGACCGCCTGGGCAGTCCCGGCAATTGCCGGGCCTGTGTGGTCGAAATCGAGAGTGAACGCGTGCTGGCGCCCTCGTGTTGCCGTACCCCGCAGGCGGGCATGGTGGTGAAGACCGCCAGCCAGAGGGCAACCTCGGCCCGCAAGACCGTGCTGGAGTTGCTGCTCAGCGATGCGCCGGATACCACGGTTCTCAAGCACGACAGCGAGCTGGCGCAGTGGGCCGCGAAGGCCGGCGCGCAGCCAGGACGTTACCCGGCCAGGCCCGCAGCGGCACGGGATCTGTCCCATGTGGCGATGGCCGTGAACCTGGACGCCTGCATCCAGTGCACCCGCTGCATACGCGCCTGCCGCGACGTGCAGGGCAACGACGTGCTGGGTCTGGCCTTCCGTGGCGGTCATGCGCAGATCGTGTTCGACCAGGCCGATCCGATGGGTCAGAGCACGTGCGTGGCCTGCGGTGAATGTGTGCAGGCCTGCCCCACCGGCGCCATCGCTCCGGCCAATGGCGCCTATGCCCGGCCATCGCAGCAACAGGTCGATTCCGTTTGCCCGTACTGCGGCGTCGGGTGCCAGTTGACCTACCACGTGAGCGACGGGCGCATCGAGCATGTGGAGGGCAAGGCCGGGCCCGCCAACGAGGAGCGGCTGTGCGTCAAGGGGCGCTTCGGTTTCGACTACGCCCACAGTCCGGACCGGCTGACCATGCCACTGATCCGGCGCGAAGGCGTGGCCAAGGACCCGCTGGCGGTGGTGCACCGGCTGACACCCGAACAGGTGCGCGCGCAGTTCCGCGAAGCCAGCTGGGACGAGGCCCTGGACGCGGCAGCCGCCGGCTTCCGGCGTGCCCTGGTCAGTACTTCTGCCCGGGGCAAGCAATCCCCGGTGGCTGGCTTCGGCTCGGCCAAGGGCACGAACGAAGAGGCCTACCTGTTCCAGAAGCTCATCCGCAGCGCCTTCGGCACCCACAACGTGGACCATTGCACTCGCCTGTGCCACGCCTCCAGCGTGGCGGCGCTGATGGAGGGGCTGGGTTCCGGGGTGGTCAGCAACCCGCTGCGCGACGTGGCGCAGGCCGAAGTCGTCATGGTCATCGGGGCCAACCCGGCGCAGAACCACCCGGTGGGTGCCAGCTGGATCAAGAACGCCATCCGTCAGGGCACGAAGCTGGTGCTGGCCGATCCGCGCCGCACCGAACTGGCCCGGCACGCCTGGCGCTACCTGGGCTTTCGCTCCGGCACCGATGTGGCGCTGCTCAATGCGATGCTGCACACCATCATCGCCGAAGGGCTGGCCAACACCGCCTACATTGATGCCCACACGACGGACTTCGAGTTGCTCAAAGCCCATGTCGCGGACTTCAGCCCGGAAGCGATGGCCCCGGTCTGCGGCATTGATGCCGATACCATCCGCGAGGTGGCGCGTGCCTACGCCACGTCCCGTGCCAGCATGATCCTCTGGGGCATGGGCGTGAGCCAGCACACCCACGGCACCGACAACGCCCGCTGCCTGATTGCGCTGGCCATGGTGACGGGCCAGATCGGTCGGCCTGGCACCGGGCTGCATCCGCTGCGCGGGCAGAACAATGTGCAGGGCGCCAGCGATGCGGGGCTGATCCCCATGGTGCTGCCGGACTACCACCGTGTCAGCGAGCCCGATGCCCGCCACAAGGCCGAGGCCTTGTGGGGACTGTCGCCGGGCACCCTGGGCGAGGAGCCAGGCCTGACGGTGGTGGAGATCATCAACGCCGCCCATGATGGCCAGATCCGAGCCATGCTGATCCAGGGCGAGAACCCGGCCATGAGCGACCCCGACGCCACCCATGCGCGCGAGGCACTGGCGCGGCTCGACCATCTGGTGGTGCAGGACATCTTCCTGACCGAGACGGCCAGCCTGGCGGATGTGATCCTGCCCGCCACCGCCTGGCCCGAGAAAACCGGCAGTGTCACCAACACCGATCGCTGCGTGCAGCTGGGCCGCAAGGCGGTACCATCGCCCGGTGAGGCGCGGGCCGATGCCTGGATCACCGAACAGCTGGCGCGGCGCCTGGGCTTGCCCTGGCGCTATGACGTGGCCCCCGATGGCAGCGCCACCGCTGGTGCCGCCTGCGGCATTGGCGCGGTGTTCGAGGAAATGCGTCAGCTCATGCCCAGCATCGCTGGCCTGTCCTGGGCGCGCCTTCAGCGCGAAGGTGCGGTCATCTACCCGGTGGCCGATGAAACCGATCCGGGGCATCCGGTGGTGTTCACCGACGGCTATCCGACCCCCACCGGTCGCGCACGGCTGGTCCCGGCCGCCTTGCGGCCGCCCGCCGAAGAGCCCGATGCCGATTACCCGCTGGTGCTGATCACCGGTCGCCAACTGGAGCATTGGCACACCGGCAGCATGACCCGACGGTCCGATGTCCTGGGGGCCATCGAGCCAGCGCCGGTGGTCAGCCTGCATCCGCAGACCGCTGAACGCCTGGGGCTGGGGGGCGGTGATGCGGCACGCGTGCGGTCACGGCGTGGGCAGGTGGCACTCACGGTCCGTCTGGATGAGGGTACGCCGGCCAACACCGCTTTCATTCCCTTTGCCTATGCCGAGGCGGCGGCCAACCTGTTGACCAATCCGGCGCTCGATCCGTTCGGCAAGATTGCGGAGCTCAAGTACTGTGCCGTGACGGTGGAGCCCGTCAGGGATGGTCACCCGCATCACTCTTGATCCGCCGCAAGGGCTTGGCCATGGATCTCCGTTAGGATGCACGCAAGCGTCAGTGACACCATCACTGACGCTTCCCGCAACGAAACGACCTGACAGGAGACCCCATGTTCAAGAAGATCCTCGTGCCCACCGACGGTTCCGCGCTGGCCACCTCTGCCGCCACCACCGCCGCCCAACTGGCCAAGAGCCAGGGTGCCGAAGTCATCGGTGTTTACGTGATCGACCCGTTCCCCTACATCGGCATCGGCGACGCCTCTGCCGCCGGCCTGCAGGCCTACATGTCCGAAGCCCGCAACGCGGCCGGACAGGCGCTGGACGCCATCGGCAAGGCCTGTGCCGCTGAAGGTGTGAAGTTTTCCGGGGATACGATCGAGCGCAATGTGGTCTATGAAGGCATCCTGGAAACCGCCAAGGCCGAGGGCTGCGACCTGATCGTCATGGCCTCGCACGGCCGCCAGGGTGTCAAGGCCCTGATTCTGGGCAGCGTCGCCCAAAAGGTGCTGACCCACGCACCGGTGCCGGTGCTGGTGGCCAAGGGCTGACCAGCCTGGCGGTCCGCCGTCAACGGCGGAAGCGCCCCGATGCGTCGACGATCGACAGATCGGCGAAGTCCAGACCGGTGTGGTTGTCAGGCCCGTAGCTGACCTTCAGACCGCCCATGTCGTAATTGCGGATGCTCTCCAGGGCATCCCGCAACTTCTCGGGTGTGGGCGATCCGCCCGCGCGGCGCAGCCCCTCAACCATGACCTTGGCCGCCGCAAAACCCTCCATCATGGCGGGCGACACCGTGTCGAGCCCACGGGCCTTGGCCAGATCCATGGCCTCCTTGATCAGGGGCGAAGCCACCGACCGCTCGTAGGGAAACACCTGGGTGACGATCACGCCACGGCCGTGTTCGCCCAGCAGCTTGATGAAGCCGTCGGAAGCGTTGTTCGACAGGGTGACCACCTGGGCGCGGGATCCGCTGGTGCGCAGTGCCTTGACCGCGTTGGCGGTGTTGCCCGCCGATCCGAAGATCAGGACGGCCTGGGCGCCACTGGCTTTGACCTGACCCGCCAGATCGGTGAACACGGGGTTCTCTCGCGGGAATTTGGCCTGGAACACCGGGCTGAGCTTGACCTCGGCAAAGCCCTTGGCCGCGCCGGCCGCTGCGTCTGCGCCGAAGGAGTCGTCGGTTTCCAGCACCGCCAGTCGGGTCATCCCGATGGCCGCCAGGTGTTCAATCGCCCGGATGGCTTCACGCTGATAGGTGGCCCGGACGTTGAACACCCAGGGATGAACGGGGGCGTGCAGGACCATGGCGCCGGTGGATGGCGCGACCAGTGGCACCTTGTACTCGGCCAGCAGCGGCATCAACGCCTGGGCGTGCGGCGTACCCCGGTTCAGGAACAGGGCCAGCACTTTCTTCTGGACGATCAGGTCGCGCGCGACCTCCACCGTGACCTTCGGGTCAAAACGGTCGTCGACCGAAATCAGCTCGATCTTCTGGCCGTTGACGCCGCCTTTGGCATTGACGGCGTCGAAATACAGTTGGGCACCCTCGGTGTTCTCTTTGACACCGGCGGCCACCGAACCGGTGAAGCCCGAGGGCTGACCGATGCGCAGTTGTGACCACGCGGGCACCACGGCACAGGACAGGATCAGGGTGGTGAGGCTGGTGCGCAGCAAAGGGAAAAGGTGCGGCATGAACGGACTCCGGACAGATTGCACCACTCTAGTGCGTCAGCGCGGCGGATGCATTGTGGGAATGACGTAGTCAGGTGCCTGGCCTTGCGGGCCTGCCTAGAATGATTGGCCCCCAGGCTTGGAGTCCTGCATGTCTCACGATCCGTCCACCACGTCCCTGATCCGCTCGTCCACCGATCCTGTCCCTGATGGAGGCACCGGCGTGATCCGGATCCGGGGGGCGCGCCAGCACAACCTCAAGAACCTGGATCTGGACATCCGCACCGGGGAACTGACGGTGGTGACCGGCCCCAGCGGCTCGGGCAAGTCCAGCCTGGTGTTCGACACCCTGTTCGCCGAAGGGCAGCGGCGCTATGTCGAGACCTTCAGTGCCTACGCGCGCCAGTTCCTGGACCGCATGGACAAGCCGGCCGTCGACCGGGTCGAGGGGGTGCCGCCGGCCATTGCCATCGACCAGACCAATCCGGTGCGCTCGTCACGTTCGACGGTGGGCACCATGACCGAGCTGAACGACCACCTCAAGCTGCTGTTTGCGCGGGGTGCGCAGCTGTTCGATCGCGACACCGCGTTGCCCGTGCGACACGACTCGCCCGAGTCGATCTTCGAGGAGCTCCAGCGGCGCGCATTGGCTCAGGGCGATCCGCGTCTGGTCGTCACCTTTCCGGTCGAGCTGCCGGCCTCGACCACGCCGGAGGAAATCGAGCAGTGGCTTTCGGCCAGCGGCTACACGCGTGTGCAGGCCGAGCGGATCGTGCAACGGGAAGTGAAGGATGAGGCGCCGGCCAAGGGCAAAAAGGCCAAGCCGGTGATTGAGGCTGTCAAGCTGCTGGATGTGGTGGCCGATCGGTTTCGCCTGAGCAATGCAGAGCCAGTGCGGGTGATGGAGGCCATCGAGGCCGGGCTCAAGCGCGGATCCGGCAAGCTGATGGTGTATGTGTTGCGCGACGAGGGCGAGGCTGACATCTGGAAGTTCTCCACCGGATTGCACTGCCCCGAGAGCGACATCCGCTACACCGAGCCCACGCCCTCGATGTTCTCCTTCAACTCGCCGGTCGGGGCCTGCGAGAGCTGTCGCGGCTTTGGCCGGGTCATCGGCGTCGACTATGGCCTGGTGATTCCGGACGACAAGCTCACCTTGCGCAACGGCGCCGTCAAGGTGTTTCAGACACCGGCCTGGAAAGAATGCCAGGACGACCTGATGAAGCACGCCGAGACGGCCGGCATTCCGCGCGACACGCCCTGGAGCAAGCTGACGCCGGAGCAGCAGCATTGGGTGAAGTTCGGGTCGCCGAACTGGAATGGCAAGTGGAACCAGCACTGGTACGGCATTGCTCGCTTCTTCGAGTACCTGGAGAGCAAGGCCTACAAGATGCACATCCGGGTGCTGCTGTCCAAATACCGCAGCTACACCGAGTGCCCCAGCTGCGGCGGTGCCCGGCTGAAATCCGACAGCCTGCTTTGGCGCATCGGTACGAAGGCGCAGGCCGACGCGGTGCTGCCCCCAGAACAGCGTTACCTCCCGCAGGGTGTGAAGTGGTCGCGCGAGCAATTGCAGGCATTGCCCGGGCTGTGTCTGCACGACCTGATGCTGATGCCGCTGACCGATCTGCGGCGCTTTTTCGATGCGCTCGCGACGTCGTTGGTCAGCGCGGTTGAGGAAGGGGGTGCGCCGGGCGCCTCATACTGCGAGCAGAAATCGTTGCCCGGTACACCCTCTTCCTCACCGGGTGTTTCGTCGGCTGCGATCCCCAACGGAAGCAGCAAAGGTTCTGGCGAGCAGCAGGCCCTCAAGCTGCTGTTCGAGGAAATCAACACCAGACTGCGTTACCTCTGCGAAGTTGGCATCGGCTACCTCACGCTGGATCGGCAGAGCCGCACCCTCAGCGGCGGTGAGGTCCAG
Organism: Hydrogenophaga sp.; assembly: GCA_021166755.1. Taxonomy (GTDB): domain Bacteria; phylum Pseudomonadota; class Gammaproteobacteria; order Burkholderiales; family Burkholderiaceae_C; genus Hydrogenophaga; species Hydrogenophaga bisanensis. The sequence goes on from JAJPEW010000282.1 coordinate 7,647, forward strand.
CGCATCAACCTGACGACCGCGCTGGGCACCTCGCTGGTCAACACGCTGTTCGTGCTCGACGAGCCCAGCATCGGGCTGCACCCGCGCGACATGGCCCGCATCAACGACGCCATGCTGCGCCTGCGCGATGCCGGCAACACTTTGGTGGTGGTCGAGCACGACCCGGCCGTGATGCTGGCGGCCGACCGCCTGATCGACATGGGCCCCGGCCCCGGCGAGCGCGGGGGCCAGATCGTGTTTGACGGCACACCCGAGGCGATCCGAGGTGCCGACACCCTGACCGGTGCCTACCTGGGGGCGCGCAAGCAGGTGGGCATGGGCTTCAAGCGCATGGTGACCGACAGCACGCCACGCCTGATTCTGGAAGGCGCGCGTGAGCACAACCTGCGGGACGTCAGCGTCGAGTTTCCGTTGCAGCGTCTGGTGGTGGTGACCGGTGTTTCCGGCTCTGGCAAGTCCACCCTGATCCAGGATGTGCTGGCGCCCGCGCTGCTGCGCCATTTCGGCAAGGCCACCGAGTCGCCCGGTGCGCACGACCGCCTGCTGGGGGCCGACCACCTGAGCGAGGTCGTCTATGTGGACCAGTCACCCATCGGCAAGACGGCGCGCTCCAACCCGGTCAGCTATGTGGGCGCCTGGGACGCCATCCGCGCCCTGTTCGCCGACGCACCGCTGTCGCGCCAGCGCAGCTACACACAGGCCAAGTTCAGCTTCAACAGCGGCGATGGCCGTTGCCCCACCTGTGGGGGTTCGGGCTTCGAGCATGTGGAAATGCAGTTCCTCAGCGACGTTTACCTGCGATGCCCGGACTGCGACGGCAAGCGCTACCGGCCCGAGGTGCTGGAGGTGCGCATCGAGCGTGGCGGGCGCATGCTCAATGTGGCCGATGTGCTGGAGCTGACGGTGAGCGAGGCCGCGCAGCTCTTCCGTGCCGATCGGGAGGTGATCCGCGCCCTGCAGCCCATCGTGGATGTGGGGCTGGAGTACGTGCGCCTGGGGCAGCCCGTGCCGACGCTCTCGGGCGGGGAGGCCCAGCGACTGAAGCTGGCGGGTTTCCTGGCCGAGGCCGCCAGGAGCGCCTCCTCCAGTCGCCAGTCGCTGGCCAGGAAAGGCACCCTGTTCCTGTTTGACGAACCGACCACCGGCCTGCACTTCGACGACATCGCCAAGCTGATGCGGTCCTTGCGCAAGTTGCTGGAGGCGGGTCATTCGCTGATCATCATCGAGCACAACCTGGACGTGATCCGCAGTGCCGACTGGCTGATCGACCTCGGACCTGAAGGAGGGAGCGGCGGCGGTCTGGTGGTGGCCGAGGGGCCGCCGGAAGAGGTGCGCCAGCATCCGTCGAGCCACACCGCCAGGGCGCTGCGGGACTACGCCGAGGCCATGGGGGAGCTGCTGTCGGCGTCGGAAGGAGGCGCTGCGTTCGCTGCCATCGAGGGGGGCAGGCCGGGCTCCTCATACGCTCGCGCCAAATCGTCACCCGGCCAGCCCCCCTCGCTGGCGAACCTGGGCGGGCCTGGCCACCTGCATGTGGCCGTCAACCAAGGGGAAGGCAGCATCCGCATCGTCAACGCTCGCGAACACAACCTCAAGGGCTTGAGTGTGGACATTCCGCGCGGCAAGTTCAACGTGATTTCCGGCGTCAGCGGATCGGGCAAGTCCACCCTGGCGTTCGACATCCTGTTCAACGAAGGCCAGCGGCGCTACCTGGAGAGCCTCAACGCCTACGCCCGCAGCATCGTGCAGCCCGCGGGGCGCCCCGAGGTGGACGCGGTCTACGGCATTCCCCCCACGGTGGCCATCGAACAGCGCCTGAGCCGTGGCGGCCGCAAGTCGACCGTCGGCACCACCACCGAGGTCTGGCATTTCCTGCGCCTGTTGTATGTGAAGCTGGGCATCCAGCATTGCGTGCACGACGGTGCGGCGGTGATGCCGCAAAGCCCGGACAGCATCGCGGCGGCCATCTTGCGACGTTACGCCGGACAGCACATCGGTCTGCTGGCACCGCTGGTGGTCAACCGCAAAGGCGTGTATACCGAACTGGCTGACTGGGCGCGCCCGCGCGGCTACACGCATCTGCGGGTGGATGGCGAGTTTCTGCCCACCACCGGATTCCCGCGCATCGACCGTTTCAAGGAACACACCATTGAGCTGCCGGTGGCCGATGGGGTGGTCGATCCGGCCAACGAAGCCTGGTTGCGCACCCAGTTGGCCAAGGCCCTGGAGATCGGCAAGGGCACGGTGCACCTGCTGGCCGAGATGGATGGACTGGCCTCCGCCATGGCCGAGGGCCGATCGACGGCCGGGCTGGGGCGGCTGGAGGTGTTTTCCACCACCCGTGCCTGCCCCGCCTGCGGCACCAGCTACCCGGAACTGGACCCGCGCCTGTTCTCCTACAACAGCAAGCACGGCTGGTGCCCCGACTGCGTGGGCACGGGGATCAAGCTTTCGCGCGAACAACGCAAGGTGCTGGACGACTCGGTGCGGGACGACAAGGAGCGCGGGCGCGAGCAGAGCTTTGCCGAGCCCGAGGTCGAGGACCTGGCCGACGAGGTCTGCCCGAGCTGCGAGGGCACCCGCCTGAACGCCCAGGCCCGGGCGGTGCGCTTCGGTGGCGTGGGCATCACCGACATCGCGCGGCTGTCGGTGAGTGAGGTGCGCCAGAAGATCCGGGCCATGATGGCCGACGGCGGCATGAGCTCACGTGAGGCCGACATCGCGCGCGACCTGCTGCCCGAGATCGAGAGCCGTCTGGCCTTCCTGGAGGAAGTGGGGCTGAGCTACCTCACGCTGGACCGTGGCGCGCCCACGCTCAGTGGCGGCGAAGCGCAACGCATCCGGCTGGCCGCCCAACTGGGCAGCCACCTGCAGGGCGTGTGCTACGTGCTGGATGAGCCGACCATCGGCCTGCACCCGCGCGACAACCAGATCCTGCTGGACGCGCTGCACAAGCTGGGCGACATGGGCAACACCCTGGTGGTGGTGGAGCACGACGAGGACACCATCCGCCGCGCCGACCACATCATCGACATCGGTCCCAGTGCTGGCAAGCGCGGTGGCCGTGTGGTGGCGCAGGGCACGGTGGCCGACTTGTCGGCCAGCGAAGACTCGCTGACCGGCCGCTACCTGCTGCATGCCATGAGACACCCCCTGCAGCCGCGCCGGGCGGTGACCGCCGAGACCGAGCAACTCGAACTGCGCGGCGCCACCATGCACAACCTGCAACAGGTGGATGTGGACGTGCCGCTCAAGCGCCTGGTGGTGGTCACCGGCGTCAGCGGTTCGGGCAAGTCCACCCTGGCTCGCGACGTGCTGCTGACCAATGTGGCCGAAGCCGTGGCCATGCGCAGCACCTTCGCCGGCCGCCAGGCCTGGGACAACGAGGGCGCGCGCCCGGCCTGGGTCGGCTGCAGCAAGCTGCTGGGCTCCGAAGTGGTCGACCGGGTGCTTGAAGTCGACCAGACACCCATTGGCAAGACGCCACGCAGTTGCCCGGCCACCTACATCGGCTTCTGGGACACGGTGCGCAAGCTGTTCGCCGACACGCTGGAGGCCAAGGCGCGCGGCTACGGGCCGGGGCGCTTCAGCTTCAACACCGGCGAAGGCCGCTGCCCGGCTTGCGAAGGGCAGGGCCTGCGCACCATCGAGATGAGCTTCCTGCCCGATGTGAAGGTGCCTTGCGAGGTCTGCCATGGCGCGCGTTTCAACCCCGAGACCCTGGCGGTCACCTGGAAGGGCAAGAACATCGGTGAGGTGCTGCAGATGGCGGTGGATGAGGCGGTGGAGTTCTTCGCGTCCATGCCGGCCATCAGCCACCCGCTGCAACTGCTCAAGGACGTGGGGCTGGGTTACCTGACGTTGGGACAGCCCTCACCCACGCTGTCCGGCGGCGAGGCGCAGCGCATCAAGCTGGTGACCGAACTGTCCAAGGTGCGCGACGAGGTCGGACGCCGTGGGCAGAAGGCGCCGCATACGCTGTACGTTCTCGATGAACCCACGGTGGGCCTGCACATGGCCGACGTGGAGAAGCTCATCCGCGTGCTGCACCGGCTGGTGGACGGGGGCCACAGCGTGGTGGTCATCGAGCACGATCTGGACGTAATGGCCGAGGCCGACTGGATCATCGACCTGGGACCGGAAGGCGGCTCGGGCGGTGGCCGCGTCGTGGCGGCCGCAACGCCGGAAGAGGTGGTGCGCCTGGGCACGCACACCGGCCACGTGCTGGCGCCGGTG
>JAJPEW010000292.1 GCA_021166755.1 Hydrogenophaga sp.
CAGGCCTATCGTTTCCCGCGACCGCTGATGCACAGCGGTGACCTGGACTTTTCCTTCGCAGGCCTGAAAACCGCGGTGCTCACGCAGGTCAAGAAGCTGGCCCATGCCCGACCGGAGGGTCCGGCCACCCTGCATCTGGCCGATCCGCTGACCCTTGGCCAGAAGGCCGATGTGGCGGCCAGCGTTCAGGCCGCGATCGTCGAAGTGCTGGTCAGGAAGTCCCTGTCGGCCATTGACCAGACCGGCCTGCGCCGGCTGGTGGTCGCCGGGGGCGTGGGCGCCAATGCGCGCCTGCGGGAGCAGCTCAACGCGGCATGCGCGCGTCGGGGCGTGCGGGTGCACTATCCGGAACTGCACCTGTGCACCGACAACGGCGCGATGATCGCGCTGGCCGCGGGACTTCGGGTGCAGGCGGGGCTGGCCGCCGAGAGTCTGCGCCAGCCCGCCTACCGGTTCGATGTGCGCCCCCGCTGGCCTCTTGCTGAACTGTCCGCCGGCACCGTCTGAAAACGGGGTGGGGTAGTCTTTGTAATTATGAATTACACTGCGCGCCACCCTCACCCGGGCGACAGGTCCGGGTGATTCCCGACCCGGTGCCACCGTGCCGGGGAGTCTGCTTTCCGGAGATCGCAACCATGACCTCATCCACCGTTTCCCGTGCGCGCCGTGCGCTGCTTACCTGCGCCATCGGACTCGCTGCCACGGGCCTGGCCCATGCCCAGCCCGCCGCGCCCCAGGGAGCCCCGATCCGCATCGCCATGATCGAGGGTCTGTCCGGCCCATTCGCCAACACCGGGGAGGCCGTCTTCCGCAACCTGGTCTGGGCCACGGAGCGGGTCAATGCCCGCGGTGGCGTACGTCTACCCGGCGGCAACCGGCCCCTGCTCATTGACCGGTTCGACAGCAAGGGCCAGACCGAGGAGGCGTTGTCGGGGCTGCGTGCGGCCATCGACAAGGACATCCGCATCATCACGCAGGGCAATTCCTCGGCCGCCGCTGCCGGCCTCATCGATGCGCTGAACAAGCACAACGAACGGGACCCGTCGCGGCAGGTGCTGTTCCTCAACTACTCGGCGGTCGACCCCATCCTCACGAATGAGAAGTGCAGCTACTGGCACTTCCGCTTCGATGCCCATGCCAACATGCGCATGACCGCGCTCATGAGCGTGATCGGCGAGGACAAGGACCTTCGCAACGTTTACCTCATCGGTCAGGACTACAGCTTCGGTCAGGCCGTGCTGCGTGAGGCGCGGGCCCAGCTGGCCGCCCGCCGGCCCGATGTCAAGATCGTCGGTGACGAACTTCATCCCATGGCCCGCATCAAGGATTTCGCCCCCTACGCCGCCAAGATCAAGGCCAGCGGCGCACAGGCCGTGCTCACCGGCAACTGGGGCAATGACCTGACACTGCTGGTCAAGGCGGCCCGCGAAGTGGGCTTCGAAGGCACCTTCTACACCTTCTACGGCAATGCCCTGGGGGCACCGGCCGCCATCGGTGACGCAGGCATCGGCAAGGTGATTGCTGTGGCCGACTGGTTCCCGAACGTGCCGACCCGGGAATCCGAGGCCTTCTACCAGTCCTTCCGCCAGCGCTTTCCCAACCCTGCCGACGACTATGTCCACATGCGCATGCAGCTCATGATCGAGGCGCTGGCCCAGGCCATCGAGCGCGCCGGCAGCGTCGAGGCCGCCGCCATTGCCGCCCAGCTGGAAAAGGTGGAGGTGAAGCTGGCGGGGCAGACCGGTCGCATGCGTGGCGCCGATCACCAGTTCCAGCAGACCCTGGCTGTGGCGGTGATGGACCGCCAGGGGGCTCCTGGGGTGAAGTTCGATGTGGAAGGCTCGGGATACGGTTTCCGTGTCATCCGCCAGCTCGCGCCCCAGCAGGCCGAGCAGCCTCATACCTGTAACATGGCACGACCCTGACAACCGAGACCTGAGGACGTGACATGAGAGCTGTGGTGGCATCGCTGGAGGAATCCCGCATTCGCGAGGTGGCCAACGAGGGCATGGGTCGCGATGGCGTCCTGCGCTTCTGGTTTGGTGAGAGCGATGAGGTCACGCCCGAAGCGATCCGCGAAGCGGCCATCGCCTCGCTTCAGGCGGGCGAAACCTTCTATGCCCACAACCTCGGTCTGCCCGAACTGCGGCACGCCATCGCCGGCTACACACACACCCTGCACCCGGGGCAGACCACCGACCACTGGTTCGACCGCATTGCGGTCACCTCCGGCGGGGTCAACGGCCTCATGCTGGCCTGCCAGGCCCTGCTGGAGGCCGGTGACGAGGTGGTCGCGGTCACGCCCGTCTGGCCCAACCTGGTGGCCCAACCCGCCATCATGGGGGCGCGGGTGCGGCACCTGCCGCTCACCGCCCGACCTGTCGGCGCCGGTGCCTGGTCGCTTGACCTGACAGCCCTGCTGGCGGCCATCACGCCGGCCACGCGCCTGCTGGTGCTCAATGCGCCCAACAACCCGACGGGTTGGACCCTCTCTCGCCAGGAGCAGCAGATCATCCTTGACCACTGCCGCCGGACCGGAACCTGGATCCTGTCTGACGAGGTGTACGAGCGTCTGTACTACGCCGACGACACGGCCAACGGCGCGGCCCCCAGTTTCCTGGACATCGCTGCGCCGGAAGACCGGCTCATCGTGGCGCACAGCTTCTCCAAGAGCTTTCTCATGACCGGATGGCGCCTGGGCTGGCTGGTGTTGCCGCCGGCCCTGACGCACGCCGTGGGCAAGCTGATCGAGTTCAACACCTCGTGCGCGCCGGTGTTCGTGCAGCGCGGCGCGATCGCCGCCCTGCGACATGCCGACGAAGTGACGCCCGCCCTGGTCGCCCACCTGCGCCAGTGCCGCGATACCCTGCTGCCTCTGCTGCAGGGTGTGCCAGGCGTCACCGTGGCCAATCCCAAGGGTGGCATGTACGCGTTCTTCCATCTGGCCGGGCACGACGACTGTCTCCTCACCGCCAAGCGTCTGGTGCGCGAGGCGGGTCTGGGGCTGGCGCCGGGCAGCGCGTTTGGGGCCGAGGCCGCGGGCTGGCTGCGGTGGTGCTTTGCCAGCCGGGATCCGGGGCGGCTTGAAGCGGGTGTTCAGCGCCTGGCCGGCTGGTTGTCCGCCGCCTGAGGCCACCGGGACAGCCCCTCGGCCAGCGCCTCGAACACCACCCGTATCCGACGTGCCGTGCGCAGCTCCCGGTGCGAGACCAGCCAGATGGGAAACCGCACCGGCGGGACGTCGTCAAGCACGCGCACCACGTCGGGCGTCTGGCAGGCAATCTCCTCCATCATGGCCCCGATCCCCATCCCCTGTCGAACCAGAGCCCAGTGGGCCACGGAGTGCTCGGCGTAGCAGCTGAAGTTGTTCTCGCTCACCGGCAGCCCGTGCTGCTGCAGGTAGCCCAGATAACGCCCGTCCCGTTCTGCTCCGACAAAGGGCAGGGTCCTGGCCTCCTCGGCGGTGCGCGGGTGCCCGTGCGTGTGCACCCAGTCCCTGGAAGCATAGAAGCCGGCGGTGGCCTCCCGCACCAGCCGTGCGATGAGCTCGGGCTGTTCGGGCTTGACGTGCCGGATGGCGATGTCGGCCTCGCGTCGCAGCAGGTCACTCAGCGCGTTCGATGCAATGACCTCGATGGCAATACCCGGCTCCTGCTCGCGCAGGCGTCGCACCATCGGTGGCAGCAAATAGGCCGCCACCGCATCGCTGGCCGATACCGACACCACGCCACCTGGCGCCTGTGAGCGCCCGCTGGCCACCAGGCTCAGGGCATCGGCCGCTGCGCCCATCGCACGGGCGTGCTCCAGCAGTTCGTGGCCCGTGGAGGTGAGTGCCAGGCCCTTGCCCACCCGCTCGAACAGGGTCACCCCCAGGCGCCGCTCGATGGCCGCGACCTGCCGGCTCAGGGTGGGCTGCGTCAGGCCGAGCTGGCGCGCTGCTGCTGACAACGACCCGGCCTGGGCCGTGGCCAGAAAAGCCCGCAGTTGGTTCCAGTCGATGTTTTCCATGCGTTTATGTATAGATGGGCTGCAATTTAACGCAATTCCCTGCAAGTCTGTGCATGGATAGCATCCGTTCATTGTTCATCGAACCTCACGTGCCTTCTGTCATGACCCGTTATTCGTCTGCTGCCACAGCCACCGCGGTGTCTCCCGAGCTGTCGTCGGCCGGTGCGGCCCTGGCCCGCAAGGCCCGTTTCTGGGACCGCATCGCCCGCAAGTACGCGGCCGACCCGATTGCCGACCTGCCGGGCTACGAGGCCACGCTGCGTCGGGTGCAGGGTCTGCTGTCGACCAGCCAGGACGTGCTGGAAATCGGCTGCGGCACGGGCAGCACGGCGCTGCGGCTGGCATCGCGAACCCGGCGCCTGCTGGCCACCGACGTGTCGGCCGAAATGATCACTATTGCGCGTGAAAAACTGGCCGCCCAGCCCGTGCCACAGCTGGAACTCGCGGTCGCCGATGCGGACGCACTGGTGTTCGGGCACGGCGCCTGGGATGCGGTGCTGGCGTTCAATCTGCTTCACCTTGTCGACGACCTTGACCATGCGATTGACGCGGTCGTGCAGGCACTGCGGCCTGACGGGCTGTTCATCTCCAAGACCGCGTGTCTCAACGAGATGAACCCGCTGGTGCCGCGCCTGGCCTTGCCGCTGATGCGTGCCATCGGCAAGGCGCCCCATGTGCTGTGCTTCGATGCGGCGCACCTGCAGGCCGCGCTGGTTCGCCATGGTCTGGCCATCGAGGCGGTCGAGCGCCACGGCACCAAAGGCAAGGACATCCGCGTCTTCATGGTGGCCCGCAAGCCGTTGGCCTGATACCCCCCACCTGCGTTCCCTATGGGCGTCTGCCCCGGGCTTCGTCTCGTCGGGGCAGGGCGCCTGGCGGTAAGCGCAGAGCCGTTTTCTTTTCAACAAGGAGTCTCATCATGAAATTGCGTACAAGCGTCCTGATCCCGCTGGTGGTCCTGTCTGGGGGCTGCGGCACCTTGGCGGGCAACACCAACATGCTCACTGACGAGCGCATCCGATCCGAGGTGGGGGGCGCGCTGGGAGTCAGGGCCGAAGAGGTGACCATCGTGGATCGCCGGACCGAAGGCACCAACACCTACGTCAATGTCAAGACCGCCAATCGGCAGAGCCACGCCTGCATCATCAACGGCGGCAACATGCTCAGCTTCGGGATGACCAATCCACCGGTCTGCAGCAGAAGGTGACGGTGCCCCGTGCCATGTCCCATGCACGGATGAGGATGCAACCCTGACGTCTTGTTCCGCCTGACCGAATGACCGCTTCCTTGGTTGAGGGTTTGACGTTACAATGCCGGGTTGCTGTGTGCATTTACAGCAGCATCACGCCCGTTGCGGCATCCCCTGAAGGGGGTCGCTGCGACGGGTCGCAAGTAACCTGATTGGAAAAACCATGATCGAAAAATCCGTCAAGGCCGCTGTGGTGGCCGAGAACGCCCGTGCCGCCAACGACACCGGCAGCCCCGAAGTGCAGGTCGCCATCCTGACCGCCCGCATCAACGAACTGACCCCCCACTTCCAGCAGCACAAGAAGGACCACCACGGTCGTCGCGGTCTGCTGAAGATGGTCAGCCGCCGCCGCAAGCTGCTGGACTACCTCAAGTCCAAGGACGCTGACCGCTACGTGGCCCTGATCCAGAAGCTGGGCCTGCGCAAGTAATCGAGCGCTGCAGCATGCAGAAAACGCCTGGGTTGGTTCGCTGGCTCAGGCGTTTTGCGCTTTATCCACACGGAGACCGCTGAAAAGCAGAGCGAAGCTGTGTCATTCCAACGGACCTGAAGCGGTCCTCAGCTCCGCTGGAATGGCATCGTGTTCTGTTTCAATGGCCTCCAGGCACCGGGTGCAGCCCATGCGCCCAACACACAGGAGAACACCATGACCATGTTCAACAAAGTCACCAAGACCTTCCAGTGGGGCCAGCACACGGTCCGCATGGAAACCGGCGAAATCGCCCGCCAGGCCAGCGGCGCCGTGCTGCTCGACATGGATGGCACCGTGGTGCTGGCCACCGTGGTTGCCAAGAAGGACGCCAAGGCCGGCCAGGACTTCTTCCCCCTGACCGTCGACTACCTCGAAAAGTCCTATGCCGCCGGCAAGATTCCGGGCAGCTTCTTCAAGCGCGAAGGCCGTCCGTCCGAGTACGAGACCCTGACCAGCCGCCTGATCGACCGCCCGATCCGCCCGCTGTTCCCGGACGGCTTCTTCAACGAAGTCCAGGTGGTCATCCACACCGTGTCGCTGAACCCGGAAGTGGACGCCGACATCGCCGCCATGATCGCCACCTCGGCCGCCCTGTCGATCTCCGGTATCCCGTTCAACGGCCCGATCGGTGCTGCCCGCGTGGGCTACATCAACGGCCAGTACGTGCTCAACCCCGGCCAGACCGAGCGCCAGAACAGCCAGATGGATCTGGTGGTCGCCGGCACGCAAGCCGCCGTGCTGATGGTCGAATCCGAAGCCGAACAACTGTCTGAAGAGGTCATGCTGGGCGCCGTGGTGTTCGGCCACGAGCAAGGCAACATCGCCATCGCCGCCATCAACGAGCTGGTGCGCGACGCCGGCAAGCCCGAGTGGGATTGGCAGCCGCCGGCCAAGAATGAGCCGCTGATCGCCAAGGTCGAAGCCCTGGGCAAGGCCAAGCTCGAAGCCGCCTACCAGATCCGCAACAAGCAGGCCCGCACCCAGGCCTGCCGCGAGGCCTACGCCGCCGTGATGGACGGCCTGAAGGCCGAAGGCGTGGAGTTCGACAGCGTGGCCGTCGAAGGCCTGCTGTTCAACATCGAAGCCGCCATCGTGCGCGGCCAGATCCTGGCCGGCGAACCCCGCATCGACGGTCGTGACACCCGCACCGTGCGCGCCATCGAGATCCGCAACAGTGTGCTGCCGCGCACCCACGGCTCGGCCCTGTTCACCCGCGGTGAAACACAGGCCCTGGTGATTGCCACGCTGGGCACCGACCGCGACGCGCAGCGCATTGACGCCCTGTCCGGCGACTTCGAAGACCGCTTCATGCTGCACTACAACATGCCTCCGTTCGCCACCGGCGAAACCGGTCGCGTGGGCTCTCCGAAACGCCGCGAAATCGGCCACGGCCGCCTGGCCAAGCGCGCCCTGGTGGCCGCCCTGCCGAGCAAGGAAGACTTCCCCTATACCATTCGCGTGGTGTCCGAAATCACCGAGTCCAACGGCTCCTCGTCGATGGCCTCCGTCTGCGGCGGCTGCCTGGCGCTGATGGACGCCGGCGTGCCGATGAAGGCCCACGTGGCCGGCATCGCCATGGGCCTGATCAAGGAAGGCAACCGCTTCGCCGTGCTGACCGACATCCTGGGTGACGAGGACCACCTCGGCGACATGGACTTCAAGGTGGCTGGCACGACCAACGGCATCACCGCTCTGCAGATGGACATCAAGATCCAGGGCATCACCAAGGAAATCATGCAGGTCGCCCTGGCTCAGGCCAAGGAAGCGCGCATGCACATCCTGGGCAAGATGCAGGAAGCCATGGGCGAGGCCAAGACCGATATCTCCAACTTCGCGCCGCGCCTGTACACCATGAAGATCAACCCGGAGAAGATCCGTGACGTGATCGGCAAGGGCGGCGCCACCATCCGTGCGCTGACCGAAGAGACCGGTACCCAGATCGACATTGGCGAAGACGGCACCATCACCATCGCCTCCACCGACGGTGCCAAGGCCGAAGAGGCCAAGCGCCGCATCGCCGAGATCACGGCCGAGGTGGAAGTGGGCAAGGTCTACGAAGGCCCGATCACCAAGATCCTGGACTTCGGCGCCCTGGTCAACCTGCTGCCCGGCAAGGACGGTCTGCTGCACATCAGCCAGATCGCCCACGAGCGCGTCGAGAAGGTCACCGACTATCTCAAGGAAGGTCAGATCGTGAAGGTCAAGGTACTCGAGACCGACGAGAAGGGCCGCGTCAAGCTGTCCATGAAGGCACTGATCGATCGCAACGCCGCTCCCCGCGGTGATGCCGAGCAGGCCCAGCAGCAACAATAATCCAGAGCGGACGGCCACATGCGTGCGATCGAGATCAGCCGCTTTGGTGCGCCAGAAGTGCTGCGCCCGACCGAGCGACCGCTGCCGGTGGCCGGTGCGGGTGAAGTGCTGATTCGTGTGCGTGCGTCGGGCGTGAACCGCCCCGATGTACTCCAGCGCAGCGGCGCCTACCCACCGCCGCCCGGCGCGTCCGACCTTCCGGGTCTCGAGGTGGCGGGCGTCATCGAATCGGGTGACGCCGCAGCCATGGCCGAGGCCGGATTGGCGCTGGGGGATCGCGTGTGCGCTTTGGTCGCCGGTGGCGGCTATGCCGAGTACTGCGTGGCGCCTGTGGGCCAGTGCCTTCCGGTGCCCGACGGTTTCGACGATGTCCAGGCAGCGTCGCTGCCCGAGACGTTCTTCACCGTGTGGAGCAATGTGTTCGACCGTGGCCGCCTGCAGCCGGGTGAAACCCTGCTGATCCAGGGCGGCACCAGCGGCATTGGCGTGACGGCCATCCAGCTGGCCAAGGCCTTTGGTGCCACGGTCATGGCCACCGCAGGCAGTGACGCCAAATGCGCGGCCTGCCTGGCCCTGGGCGCTGACCATGCGATCAACTACCGCACACAGGATTTCTCGGCAGTCGCCAAGGAGCTGACCGGTGGGCAGGGCGTCAATGTCATTCTCGACATGGTCGCAGGCGACTATGTGGCGCGTGAGGTCGAATGTCTCGCTGAAGATGGCCGGCTGGTCATCATTGCCGTGCAGGGTGGCGTCAAAGCCGAGCTGAACGCCGGCCTGGTGCTGCGTCGGCGCCTGGTCATCACCGGGTCGACCTTGCGTCCACGTCCCGTGGCGTTCAAGTCGGCGATCGCCCGTTCGTTGCACGACAAGGTGTGGCCGCTGCTGCAGCAGGGCGGCGTGAAGCCTGTCATCCACAGTACCTTTGATGCCTCCCGCGCGGCGGAGGCCCACGCCCTGATGGAAACCAACCAGCACATCGGAAAGATCGTGCTGACCTGGTCCTGAATATTCCGGAGATCCCCATGTCCCGCAAACTGATTGCCGGCAACTGGAAAATGAATGGCGGCTTGGCTGCCAATGAAGCCTTGGTCAAGGCCATGCTGGCTGACATCGGCGCGCCCGCCTGCGACGTCGCCCTGTGCGCACCGGCGCCTTACCTCGCCCAGCTCGAGTCCCTGCTGCAGGGCGGTCCCATCGCCTGGGGCGCCCAGGATGTGTCCGCCCATGAGCAAGGTGCCTACACGGGTGAGGTGAGCGTGGCCATGCTCAAGGATTTTGGTTGCCGCTACGCCATCGTCGGCCACAGCGAGCGTCGCCAGTACCACGGCGAAACCGACGAGCTTGTGGCCGCCAAGGCACAGCGTGCGCTGGCGGGTGGTGTGACGCCGATCGTGTGTGTGGGGGAAACCCTGGCGCAGCGCGAAGCCGGTGAAACAGAAGCCGTGGTCAAGCGTCAGCTGGCTGCGGTGATTCACACGGTCGGCCATTGCATCACGGAAATCGTCGTCGCCTACGAGCCCGTCTGGGCCATCGGTACCGGCAAGACCGCAACACCCGAGCAGGCCCAGCAGGTCCATGCGGTGCTTCGTGCCCAACTGGCCGCGGCCACCACCAACCCCAAGCGGATCCACATCCTCTATGGCGGCAGCATGAATGCCGCCAACGCCGCCAGCCTGCTGACCCAACCTGACATTGACGGCGGGTTGATCGGCGGCGCCTCGCTCAAGGCGGCCGACTTCCTGCAGATCGTGGCCGCCGCCTGAGCGGGCGCCCCTTCAGACAGACAACTTACGGAGAACCCATGACAGTTCTGATGACCATTCTTCAGGCCCTGCAGATTCTGGCCGCCATCGGCATGATCGGCCTGATCCTGATGCAGCACGGCAAGGGTGCCGACGCGGGGGCCGCTTTTGGTGGCGGTGCCGGTTCGGCCAGCCTGTTCGGCGCCTCCGGCGGTGCCAATTTCCTCTCGCGCAGCACGGCGGTGCTCGCGGCCATCTTTCTGGCCTGTACGCTGGGTTTGGCGTACTTCGGCAACCTGCGTCCGGCGGCTGCGCCATCGGGCAGCGTGCTGGAGGGGGCGGTACCCGTGGTGGTTCCGGCCGACCAGGCCAAGCCCGCCGATGCACAACCGGCCAGCGGCGCGGCCCAGATTCCTGCCAAGTAATGCCATGGCATGACCGGGGCTTGTCAGGCTCCGGTCAGAAGATGCCGCATCGCACAAAATCCGTCGTTTAACCGACACCGGTGAGAGAAACCGGACCCTTTTCAGGGTAAACTCTATGGGTTGTCCGAGAGCCCGTCCGCACATCACAAGCGGGCCCGGCAATGAAGACCCAAGCCGACGTGGTGAAATTGGTAGACACGCTATCTTGAGGGGGTAGTGGCGAAAGCTGTGCGAGTTCGAGTCTCGCCGTCGGCACCAATCTTTGGCAAACATGGCTCCCACGGCCATGCCAGCGGAAACAGCAAGATGAGTCTCGAACAATACCTTCCCGTACTTCTGTTTGTCCTGGTCGGTATTGCGGTAGGCATCATTCCGCAAGTCCTCGGATACATCCTTGGCCCCAACCGGCCCGATCCCGAGAAGAACTCTCCTTACGAATGCGGCTTCGAGGCTTTCGAAGACGCCCGGATGAAATTCGATGTCCGCTACTACCTGGTGGCCATCCTGTTCATTCTGTTCGATCTGGAAATCGCCTTCCTGATTCCCTGGGCTGTGGCCTTCACCGATATCGGTGCCACCGGCTTCTGGGCAGGGGTCGTTTTCCTGGCCATTCTCGTCGTGGGTTTTGCCTACGAATGGAAGAAGGGCGCCCTCGACTGGGAGTGATCGCCGCAGGCGATCTGTCGTGACGCGCGTCGCGTTCTTCCCTCGACGCACTGGAGCAGTTCATGATTGAAGGTGTTTTCAAGGAAGGCTTTGTCACCACCAGCTACGACTCGGTGGTGAACTGGGCCAAAACGGGTTCGCTGTGGCCGATGACCTTCGGTCTGGCGTGCTGCGCCGTGGAGATGATGCACGCCGCGGCGGCCCGTTACGACATCGGCCGCTTTGGTGCTGAGGTCTTCCGCGCCAGTCCCCGTCAGTCCGATCTGATGATCGTGGCAGGCACGCTGTGCAACAAGATGGCACCGGCCTTGCGCAAGGTGTACGACCAGATGGCCGAACCCCGCTGGGTGTTGTCCATGGGTTCGTGCGCCAACGGTGGCGGCTACTACCACTACAGCTACTCGGTGGTGCGCGGATGTGACCGGATCGTTCCGGTCGATGTGTACGTGCCCGGCTGCCCGCCCACGGCGGAGGCCCTGATCTACGGGATCATCCAGTTGCAGCAGAAGATCCGCCGCACCAACACCATCGCTCGCGCCTGAGGCGCCGGATCCCACGAACCTGGAAACCGGTCCATGAGTCATTCAGCACCATCCGTCTCCATCCGTCCCGAGGTACTGCGGGATCAGCTTGCCACCCTGCTCGATGGCCGTGTGCGGTCGGTCGAGCTGGCGCTCGGCGAGGTGACCGTCACGGTCGATGCCGCCCAGTACCTCGATGTCATGCAGATGCTGCGCGACGCGCCGGTGGCCCGTTTTGAGCAGTTGATCGACCTGTGCGGCATCGACTACGCCGACTACGGCGATGGTCGCTGGGAGGGCTTGCGCTTCGCGGCGGTTTCGCACCTCCTCTCGGTCAGCCTCAACCAGCGCGTTCGCGTGCGGGTCTTCTGTCCGGATGATGACTTTCCGGTGGTGCCGTCGGTCATGCACCTCTGGAATTCGGCCAACTGGTACGAGCGGGAAGCTTTCGACCTGTACGGCATCGTCTTCGAAGGCCACAACGACCTGCGCCGTATCCTTACCGACTACGGCTTCATCGGGCACCCGTTCCGCAAGGACTTCCCGCTGTCGGGTCATGTGGAAATGCGTTACGACGCCGAACGCATGCGCGTGGTCTACGAGCCGGTGAGCATCGAGCCGCGTGAGAACACCCCGCGAATCATCCGCGAGGACAACTACGGGGGGCTGCACTGAGGGTACGCCCGGGCAGAACTGACATGGCAGAAATCAAGAACTACACCCTGAACTTCGGTCCGCAGCACCCGGCCGCGCACGGCGTGTTGCGCCTGGTGCTCGAGCTCGACGGCGAAGTCGTGCAGCGCGCCGATCCGCACATCGGCCTGCTGCACCGCGCGACCGAGAAGCTCGCCGAGCACAAGACCTTCATTCAGTCGTTGCCCTACATGGACCGTCTCGACTACGTGTCCATGATGTGCAACGAACACGCCTACTGCCTGGCCATAGAGAAGCTGCTGGGCATCGAGGTGCCGATCCGCGCACAGTACATCCGCGTGATGTTCAGCGAGATCACCCGCCTGCTCAACCACCTGATGTGGCTGGGTTCGCACGGCAACGATTGCGGCAGTTCCACCATCCTGATCTACGCATTCCGCGAGCGCGAAGACCTGTTCGACATGTACGAGGCGGTGTCCGGTGCCCGCATGCATGCGGCCTACTTCCGTCCGGGCGGTGTCTACCGCGACCTGCCGGACAGCATGCCGCAGTACAAGGTCAGCAAGATCCGCAACGCACGCGCGCTGGACGAGCTGAACAAGAACCGCCAGGGATCCTTGCTGGACTTCATTGACGACTTCACGCAGCGTTTCCCCAAGTACCTGTCCGAGTACCACACGCTGCTGACCGACAACCGCATCTGGAAGCAGCGCACGGTGGGCATTGGTGTCGTGTCTCCGGAGCGGGCGCTGAATCTGGGCATGACCGGGCCGATGCTGCGTGGTTCGGGCATTGCCTGGGATCTGCGCAAGACCCAACCCTACGATGTGTACGACCGCGTGCAGTTCGATGTCCCTGTCGGAAAGACCGGCGACACCTACGACCGCTATCTGGTCCGCATGGAGGAGATGAACCAGTCCAACCGCATCATCAAGCAGTGCGTGGACTGGTTGCGCGCCAACCCGGGCCCTGTCATCACCGACAACCACAAGGTGGCACCGCCCTCGCGCGAAGCCATGAAGTCCAACATGGAAGAGCTGATCCACCATTTCAAGCTCTTCACGGAAGGCTTCCATGTGCCGGAAGGCCAGGCTTACGCGGCGGTGGAGCACCCCAAGGGCGAGTTCGGCATCTACCTGGTCAGCGATGGCGCGAACAAGCCCTATCGTCTGAAGATCCGGGCGCCGGGCTACGCCCACCTGGCCACGCTGGACGAAATGGCCAGGGGCCATATGCTGGCTGACGCGGTTGCCATCATCGGCACCATGGACATCGTTTTCGGAGAGATTGACCGATGATCTCCACTCCTTCCCAGGGCGCCGTGAGCGCCATGACACTGAGCGAGGCCACCCAGGCGCGCTTTGCCCGCGAAGTCGCAAAGTACCCGGCCGAGCAGGCCCAGTCGGCCGTGATGGCCTGCCTGTCGATCATCCAGCAGGAGCAGGGGTATGTCAGCCGGGAAGCCGAGCTGGCCATCGCCGCCTATCTGGG
>JAJPEW010000297.1 GCA_021166755.1 Hydrogenophaga sp.
GGCGGCGTCCTCGCTGGCCAGCATGGTTGTGTAACCACGGCTGGCCTGTGCGGCCAGCGCCCGGGCCACCGGCTCGGGCGAGTGCCCGAACATGGCACCCGTGTCGCCCAGGCAGAAGTCCACGCGGGTATGGCCGTCAACGTCCGTCACCTGTGCGCCGCTGGCGTGGTCCACATGCAGGGCAAAGGGCGTTCCCCAATCGCGCATCCAGTGAAGCGGTACCCCGAACAGCAGGTGCTGCTGGGCACGCTCAGCCAGGGCGGCCGACCGCGGATTGTTCCGGATGAAAGCTTCCCGTTCAGCGTGGGCAAACGCCTGGGCACGGCCCCAGTCGATGCCCTGGCGGGTGTTTGGCTTGTGCATGCTCGTGTTCTCCGCTTCAGACCAGCAACAGCAGATGCTCGCGCTCCCAGGAACTGATCACGCGGTTGTAGGTGGCGTACTCCAGTTCCTTGACCGCCAGAAACGCGTCAATGAATGCGCCGCCCAGCACCTCTCGCAGCGGTTCGCATTCGCGCATGCGGCGTATGGCGTCCTCCATGTGGCTGGGCAATTCGTGGTCCATGTCCCAGGCGCTGGATTTCATGGGCTCGCTGGGTTGGCGTTTTTCCATCAGGCCCAGGTAGCCCGCGGCCAGGGTCGCCGCCATGGCCAGATAGGGGTTCACGTCCACCCCGGGGACGCGGTTTTCCAGGCGCCGGTTCGCGGGGTCGGATTCGGGCACCCGGATGCCGCAGGTGCGGTTGTCGTAGCCCCACTGGACGTTGATGGGCGCGGACATGAAGCGGGAAAGCCGGCGGTATGAGTTGACGTAAGGAGCCAGCATGGGCATCAGCTGCGGCACGTAACGCTGGAGCCCGGCGATGTAGTGACGGAAGTGCGGGGTCACCGCGCCATCGTCGGGTGCGCTGAAGATGTTGTGGCCGCTGGTGCTGTCCAGAATGCTCTGGTGGATGTGCATGGCGCTGCCGGGCTCTGCCTCCATCGGCTTGGCCATGAAGGTGGCAAAGATCCCGTGCCTCAGCGCGGTTTCCCTCACGGTCCGCTTGAACAGGAAAACCCGATCGGCCAGCTCCAGCGGCTCACCGTGGGTGAAGTTGATTTCCATCTGGCCCGCGCCCGCTTCGTGGATGAGGGTCTCCACCCCCAGTCGGTGCACCTCACAGAAGCGCGAAAGCTCTAGGAAGAAGGGGTCGAAGTCATTGACCGCATCGATGGAGTACGACTGACGGCCCGCCTCGGGTTTGCCGGAGCGGCCCAGCGGAGGCTGCAAGGGTTCGTGCGGGTTTTGCTGGCGGGCCACCAGGTAGAACTCCATCTCGGGCGCGACCACGGGTTGCCAGCCTTGTGCCTCATACAGGGCCAACACCCGCTTGAGCACGCTGCGCGGTGACAAGCTCACCGGCGATCCATCAAACTCCTCGCAATCGTGAATGACCACGGCCACCGATTCCGCAGCCCAGGGCACCACGCGGGCGGTGCTGGCATCGGGCACGCAGACCATGTCAGGATCGGTTTCGCCGACGTAGGGGGTGTTGTCGGGTTGTTGGCCATTGACCGTGTTCAACAAGACACTCTTGGGCAGGCGCATCCGGCCAGCATTGAGAAACAGGTCCTTGGGCAGGATCTTGCCCCGGGCAATCCCCGTCATGTCCGGAATGACGCATTCCACTTCATGAATGCGGTGTTCGCTCAAGAAATCCTGAAGTGTGGTGGGGGTCGCCATGTGAGATATTTGATCAAATCGAGAAGCAAATTCTCACCGAAGTTCCACAGAACTCAAAATTTGATCAAATAATCGAGAGATCTCCTTGCACTGGCCGAAAAAAACGCGGCTGTTGCCGCGTTTTCTGGGGACCGTGAGACCAGGCGTTACTGCACCTTGGCCTTGGTACGCAGCGATTGCTGGTATTCCTGCATCTTCTGCTGCTGCATCTGCTGTGCGATCTGGCCCTTGACTTCGTCGAAGCTGGGCAACTGTGCCTGACGGACGTCATCCACACGGATGATGTGCCAGCCGAACTGGCTCTTGACCGGTGCGTCGGTCATCTGTCCCTTGTCCAGCTTGACCATGGCTTCGGAGAACTCGGTCACATAGCTGGCCGCATTGGCCCAGTCCAGGTCGCCACCGTTGGCGCCAGATCCGGGATCCTTGGACTTCTGCTTGGCCTGCTCCTCAAACTTGGCGCCACCCTTGATGGCAGCAATGATGGCCTTGGCCTCGTCTTCCTTTTCCACCAGGATGTGGCGGGCACGGTATTCCTTGCCGGCGTTGGCGCTGGCGAACTTGTCGTACTCCGCCTTGATCTCGGCGTCGGTCACCGGGTTCTTCTTCTGCCAGTCGGCAAACAGCGCGCGGATCATGATGGTCTGACGCGCCAGTTCCATCTGGGCCTTGAATTCGGGGGTGGCGGCGATGCCGCGCTTGCCGGCTTCCTGCATGAACACCTCGCGCAGGATCACTTCTTCCTTGAGCTGCTCGCGCAGGGCGTCGTCCAGCGGACGGCCGGTCTGTGCCGTCACCTGCTGGGCCAGCGCATCGAGGCGGGCGGTCGGCACGGCCTTGCCGTTGACAATGGCCACGTTCTGCGCAAACGCAACCGGGGCGGCGCCGATCAGCAGTGCAGCGGCGACGGCGGACAGGGTGAACTTCATGAATTTCCTCAAAAGGGATGGAAGGGGACAGATTGGAGCCGAGGAACCACCGAATGCGCTGTCCGCTCGACCGCAGATTGTGTCCAAATGTGAAAGCCAGGCCCCTGCGGAGCGACGGACCGCATCAGGACACGATTTCGATGGCCAGCGCGTGCAGTCCCGCCTCCGTGTAGGAGCGCAGAGCATCATACACAAGCCGATGCTGGGCCACGCGGCTGCGGCCGGCGAACGCGGGTCCGCCGATCCGCACCCTGAAATGCGTGCCGTAGCCCAGGCCGTTGGCACCGGCATGACCGGCATGGGCCGCACTTTCGTCGATGACCTCCAGGTGTTCTGGCGACAGGGCGCTGCGCAATGACGCCTCGATGGCAGAGGCCGTGGGAACGGGCAGGGCGGCGGGTGTGGACATGTGATGGACTGTGCTGAATCAGGTCAGGACTGGCCGGCATCCTTGGGCTCGTCCTTGAGGTGTCGTGCAATGTACAGGCCCTGGCCAACAATGAAGATCACCGGAAACACATATCCCCACAGCTTGAAGTTGACCCAGTCTTCGGTGGAGTAAAAGGCCGCGACGTAGCCGTTGATGCCGGCCATGAACAGGAAGTACCCGATCCAGATCACCGTCAGGCGCCCCCAGACCGCGTCGGGCAGGGACAGCTGGCTGCCCAGCAGTACCTGCAGGAAGTTCTTCTTCCAGATCCACAGCGCCGCGCCCAGCACGATGGCCATGCTGGCGTAAAGCACGGTGGGTTTCCACTTGATGAAACGTTCATCCTGAAGCACCAGGGTCAGCACGCCGAAAACGATGACGAGCAGCAATGTGACCTTGTGCAAGGTCTGCAGCTTGCGGTCAATGGTGTAAATGAGGCCTGTCTGCACCACGGTGGCCGCCATCAGCACGGCCGTCGCGACATAGATGTCGTGCAGCTTGTAGGCGGCAACGAACAGGCCGATCGGGAAGAAATCGATGAGAAAACGCATCTGGCGATTATCCGGCCTGGGTGAAAACCCCCGGCGCGGCCCCCACAGTTTTTTCCTCTGGTGCCGATAAAGAGCCTGTGACCCGCGGCTTGGGCGAATGCTTGTCCGCGACATCATTGGAAAAAGGGTGATCGCATGAACGACGACGAACAGTTTGAAAACTTCAAGACTTCGCTGGCTGCCTTTCTTGAGCAGACCAACAGGCTGGTCGACTGGGTGCTCTCGGATGAGGCCACCAAGTCCCACCTCAGTCCCCTCGTGCCCTGGGTCAGCGAGGTGATGTCGGCTTCGATGGAAAGGGAGTTTGTCGAGAAAGTCGCTCTGGCCTACTGGTCGCGCATGGGCATGACATCCACCTCGTCCCCGGCGCGCCTGAAGATCATGGAACTGGACGGGCTTGCGACGGCCATCGGACAGTGCATGCCGGCCAGTGGCCACGCAGAGGCGGCACCGGGCCAGAGCATCCTGACCCGCCAGCAGACCCACCTGCTTTGGGTGTGCAGCCTGACGGTGGGCAGCCTGCTCGACGCCATTGGCGACATGTTCCCCCTGGTGCGCGGCATCCTTCGCTCGACCCAGGACGCGATCGACGTGGCTCGCAGCTGATCCCGAGGAACTCCGCAGCGGGGTGCTGGTCTACCTGCTTTGACCACAGGAGGACCTTTATTCATGGATGCCCGCGAACAACAATCGATCCTGACCATCGCCTTGCTGGCAGCTTTTGCCGACGGAGAAAAGGCGGACCACGAGCGGGAGGCCATCCGGCGGATGGCAGAGAGTCTGGGCCATGAGCCGGGTGGCACGGGGTTGGCAGGTATCTACCAGGACGTCCTGCTCAAGCGGGTGACGATGGCCGACGCTGCCAGTCACCTCAAAGATCTGGGGCAGCGGCAGTTGGCGTACGAAATGGCGGTCTGCGTGTGCGACGCGGACGGCCGCCAGAACGCGGCCGAGGCAAGCTTCCTTGCGCAGCTACGTCAGGCCCTGGCACTGGATCCCGGACAAGCATCGGAACTCGGGCGGCAGCCGGATGCCGTGGCGGATGCGGTCTCTGCCTCTTCGCCAGCGCAAGCGGTGGTACCGGTTGCCGCTGTGTCGGCCGTGTCAACCCCGGACACATCATCCGCCAGGGCAGCAGTCGACGCAGAACTGGACAAGTCCATCCTCAACCACGCCTTGTTGACGGGCGCGCTGGAGTTGCTGCCGCAGTCCTGGGCCTCCATGGCGATCATTCCCCTGCAGATCAAGATGGTGTACGGCATTGGCAAGGCCCATGGCGTTGAACTCGATCAGGGTCACATCCGGGAGTTCATCGCGGCCGCCGGTGTGGGCATCACCTCGCAGTATCTGGAACAGTTCGGACGCAAGCTCATCGGCGGGCTCCTGGGCAAGTCCCTGGGCCGGACTGCGGGTGGCATCGGCCGCGCGGCCACGGGCATGGCCATGTCCTTTGCCACCACCTACGCTCTGGGGCAGGTGGCCAAGCGCTATTACGCGGGTGGGCGGGTCATGAGCACCGAGGTGCTGCGACAGAGCTTTCAGGAACTGCTGGGGCCGGCCCGCCAGATGCAGGAGCGCTACCTGCCGCAGATGCAGCAACAGGCGGCCGGGCTGGATGCAGCCAAGGTCATGGACCTGGTGCGAGGTCGATGAAACGGTACGTGGCGTTACAGAACAGCGCCACCGTTCGTGCAGAATCGCTCGAACCGGTGGGCCCGTCGCCCGCTGTCATTCGGAGAATCCATGAATATGCATGCCCATACCTCTTCGAGCGCCTGGCGCTGGATATCTGTGGTCGTCATCAGCGCAGCGCTGGCCGCTTGCGGTGGCGATGATGACCCGCTGGACACCGACAATTCGTCCGACCCGGTGGCCAAGTACGTGGGTTCCTGGGAAAGCCGCTGTGTGGCCGACAGTGGCGCATCGGCGCGACTGCGCGCGGACCTGCGCAAGATCACACCGGACACGCTGGGCGGTGATGTCATTGCCTATGCCTATGCAGGAACCTCCTGCTCCGGCCCGGACCTGCGCGACAAGAAAGTGTTGTCCGACATGCGCATGACCCTGGTGGGCAACCAGCCCATCGCCGGCGTGACGGCTGACCGCTTCGTCGGCACCTCTGCCCAGGGCGAAGGCAAGGTGCTGATGTACACCAACGGCAGTACGCTGATGATCGGCGATCCCGATTCACCCGACAACGCGGACGGCTACCCCACCGAGTTCCTGGAAGAGAGCCTCTCGCGCATGAAGTAACCCGGGGCGATCGCCGGATGCCTCACATGGAGGCGTCCAGCATCGCCCGGTAGTCGTCCTCGCTGGCCAGGCGAGGGTTGGTCTTGTGGCAATGGTCGGCCATGGCCCCTGCGATGATCCGGTCGTACCAGTCCCGCTCCACGCCCATGGCCGCCAGGCCGGTGGGCAGACCCAGGCGGGCGCTCATGTCCCGGATGGCATCAGGAATGTCTGTGCCGCTGGGCAGCCCCATGACCTGAGCCATCCGATTCAGGCGCTGCTCGCGCTGGATCGATTCGGCGCCGGCATTGAACCGCACCACGGCGGGAAGAAAGACCGCGTTGAGGGTGCCGTGATGCAGCCGGGGGTTGACGCCACCCAGGCTGTGGCTGAGGCTGTGCACGCAACCCAGGCCTTTCTGGAACGCCATCGCTCCCTGCATGGATGCGCTCATCATGTTCAGCCGTGCTTCACGGTCCGATCCGTCGCGGGTCGCCCGTTCAATGTGCATCCATCCCCGCCTCAGTCCATCAAGCGCGATGCCATCGGCGGGCGGATTGAAGGCAGGCGCCATGAAGGTCTCCATGCAGTGCGCGATCGCATCCATGCCCGTGGCCGCTGTCAGCATGGGCGGCAGGCCCAGGGTCAGTTCCGGGTCGAGCAGGGCGGTCCTGGGGACCAGATGCCAGCTGTGGAAACCGAGTTTTCGGCCATCGTCCACGATCACGATTGCTCCCCGCGCCACCTCGCTGCCGGTGCCCGCCGTGGTCGGAATGGCAATCAATGGGGGCACTGCGGCGGTGATCTTCGGTGATCCACCCTCAATGGTGGCGTAGGTCTTGAGCGGTCCTTCGTGGGTAGCTGCAATGGCCACGCCCTTGGCGCAATCGATGGCGCTGCCGCCACCCAGAGCGATCAGGCCGTCACACCGTTGATCCTTGTAGACAGCGACGGCAGCACGCACGGCCGCCTCCGTCGGATTCGAGGGCGTCTGGTCAAAGACGGCCACCGGCATGCCGGGCAGGGCAGACAGTGTCTTGTCCAGCAGTCCCACAGCACGCACGCCTGCATCCGTCACCACCAGCGGCCGCCGGATGCCATGCCGCTCACACTCTGCGGACAGTTGCCCCAAAACGCCGAAATCGATCAGGATGTTGGTCACATAGAGGATCTGGGCCATGCTTGTCTCGCGTTATCGTTGGGGTTGGGAAGAAAACACGACTATACGGAGGGGCGACGGCCGATCCAAGTCATCGTTCCTGCCGCCCGTCACCCACCGGACAGCCATACCTGCACCGCATGTCACACCACGCCAACCCCCGATCCCTCCTGACGCCAGCCATGCGCGGCGTGCTTGACCGCATTGCCCGCGCGGGTCATCCACCAATGCACGCCCTCTCGCCAGATCAGGCCAAACGGGCCTACGAGGCTGGTGCAGGGGTGCTGGACATCCCGCCCCACAAGCTCGCCAGGGTGGAGGACCTGACGATCCCCACACGGGACGGACACCAGATCCCCGCACGTCTCTATGCGCCGGCTAGGCCCGACCAGGGCATGTTGCCAGTGCTGCTGTACTTTCATGGGGGAGGCTTCACTGTCGGCAGTGTCGCCACCCATGAGGCGCTGTGCCGCCACCTGGCACACCTGTCTCACGGTGCGGTGGTGTCGGTGGACTACCGGCTGGCACCACAATGGAAATTTCCCACGGCTGTCGAGGACGCCTGGGACAGTCTGGTGTGGCTGAGGGAACAAGGCCAGATGCTGGGTCTGGACACCACCCGGATCGCCGTCGGTGGGGACAGTGCCGGCGGCACCCTGGCCGCCGTCACCGCCATTGGCGCCCGTGACGCTGACTGGCCGCTGTGCCTGCAACTGCTGTTCTACCCGGGCTGTGCGGGGCACCAGAACACCCCGTCACACCACACGTTCGCCAAAGGCTTCCTGCTGGAGGAAGCGCACATCAGCTACTTTTTTGGCCACTACCTGCGCACGCCAGCCGACCGTGATGACTGGCGGTTTGCCCCGCTGGACGGACGGGGTGAGGACGGCTTCGAGCGGGATCTGGATGGCGTGGCGCCCGCGTGGATCGGCCTGGCCGAGTGTGATCCGTTGACCGATGAAGGGGTGCGCTACGCCGACAAATTGCGCATGGCGGGCGTAGCGGTGGACCTGGAAATCTATGCCGGCGTGGTTCACGGGTTCATCCAGTTCGGCCGCGCCATTCCCGAAGCGCTGACCTCGCACAACGATGCGGCGCGGGCCTTGCGGGCGGCCTGGCAACGGTGATGTCAACCCAGGGACCAGCGGGTGCTCACGGTGGGCGCCGCTGCCCACTCGTGCCGGCTGCCTGCCACATGGGTCCACTCCCGGAGCGAGGCGGTCAGCGGATCGCTTGCCGTGCGGGTATCTCTTCGGATGCAAAGCGTCAGGCTGCTGCGCGTTCCGTACCCGCGTGAGGGCATCCGGACGAACGGGCAAGCCAGGGCTGCCTCCACGTCGGGTGGCACGCCGGTGTCGGGCAGCAGGGCGGACGCGGCCGGTATCGGATCCGCCAGCACGTCCACCGCAGACGAGAAGTTGGGATCCGACAGTGCCATCCTCAAACGTTCACTCTTGTGCCAGGGCGTGTTCAAGGAGGCGTTGGACAGCGCATAGACGCCTGGTTGAAGAGGGCGCCTGAACACGCCGGGACAATGATCCGTGTGGGGCGTGCGCGGGTCCCGGTTGCTGACCCAGTGCCAGTCCTCACCCGCCCAGTCGCCCACCACCAGATTGAAGCCGCCATAAGCGGCCACATCCAGCGTGGACAGCCAGTCATCGAAGGGTTGTTCGCTGCCCAGCCACCCGGCCACCAGCGCTCCCCTCGATCGATCGCCGGTGGCTGCCCCAGCGCTTCGCACGTTCGTGAGCATGGCGATCCGCCCCGTTTCTGACAGTCCGAGCCAGGTGCCGCCTTCCCGCAGATCGCGCCCGGCCAGGACCCGAATGCCATTCTCCAGTGTCCACGGGTGCAAGGCAGCGGTCGGCCGATCCAGGTACTCGTCGCGATTGGACGCCAGCCTCACCGGCTCCAGCGGGTCTGTGCCTATGGCAAAGGCGATCAGGCACATCGAACCAGTCGCTCAGATGTCATCCAGCAAGGGATAGGGCAGGGGCAGGACCCGCATCGGCGGCCCTCCAGCCGACCCGAGGTGCAGGGACCCGTCCTGGGCAGAACTGGTCTGCATCGACACCACCGCGTGCCAATTGCCCTGTGGCGAGGCGGCGCATGCCGCCACCGTTCCGGTGGGCTGCTCATCGTCGCTGCTGTGAAACACGTCCTGCCCGACAGACATGGGCTCATCGCAGACCACCAGGTAAGCCCGGCGCTTGAGGGTGCCCCGGAACTGGCTGCGCGCCACCACCTCCTGTCCCGGATAGCAGCCCTTCTTGAAGTTCACGCCACCCACCGATTCGTAGTTGAGCATCTGAGGCACGAACGCTTCGACGATGGGCGCACTGACCATGGCCACGCCGCTGATCACCTCCAGCCAGTTCCAGACCGCTGGAGACAGTTGCGGCCCAGGCGGTGCGTCGTGGCCGGTGGGCGCCACCCAGAGGCAGCGGTGCTGACCTGCGGCCGGATAAAGACCGATCCGGGCGATCCCTGGCGGAGCGTCCAGCTTCTGCCAGGCCTTGACTGTCCCGCCAGCCGCATCGCCGGCCTGACCCCACAGTTCGAAGTCATCCGTGGCGTCCGTCAGCCTGACTTTCGCCCGAAGCACAAACATGGTCAGGCGTTTGAGGGTCGCCGGCAACACATCGCGATGACAGACCAGCAGAATGTCATCGTGTGCCAGCTTGAATCCGATGAAGCTGGCCAGCATTCTTCCCTTGGCAGTACAAAATGCGGCCAGACGGGCCTCGGAGAGGCCAAGCAGCGAAAAATCCTGGGTCAGCTGCCCATGGAGAAACTTGGCGGCGTCTTCACCTTGGGCACGGATCACACCCCAGTCGGTCAACCGGGTGGAGCCATGAACCGGAGAAAACGCCAGGCCAGGGGTGACAGGAGATGGCGCGATGCTGTTCATGGTGTGGAGCAGGTCGGTCTTGCAAATGACTGTCGATTATCATGCGGAGCCTTCTCACGCTCTGGTTGGGCTGCCCCCTTGTCCCTGCCAGCTTCGCAGCCATCCTTTCCTGCCCGATGCGTACCCTGCTGGCCCTACTTCTTGCTGCAGCGCTCGCCCTTGCTGTGATCGCCGTCGGGGCGTGGTGGTGGCTGGATCAGCCCCTTCGCCTGAGACCGGATGTGTCGTCCGAGCCTGAACCCGAATTCACGATCGAGCGCGGCAGCTCGGCCCGTCAGGCGGCCAGTCAGGTGGTCCGGGCAGGGGCCGACGTGCCCGATCTCTGGCTGCACGCCTGGTTCAGGGTGTCGGGACAGGCCCGTTCGATCCAGGCGGGCACCTATGCGCTGACGCCTGGGTTGACGCCACGCACCCTGCTGGATCGCCTGGCGCGCGGTGAGCAGGTGCTGCGCAACATCACCCTGATCGAGGGTTGGACCTTCTCTGACATGCTCAAGGCCCTTGAGGCCAGTGAAAACCTCAGACAGGACCTCAATGGCCTGTCCCCCGCGCAGATCATGGAGCGTCTGGGCATGCCAGGCATCCACCCCGAAGGACGCTTCTACCCGGATACCTACCGCGTCGCCCGCCACACGCCGGTATCGGTGGTGCTGCAGCAAGCCGCCCAGGCCATGGACAGGCAACTGGCCCAAGCGTGGTCGCAGAAGCATCCGGACAGCCCGCTGCGCAGCCCCGAAGAAGCGCTGATTCTGGCCAGCATCATCGAGAAGGAAACCGGGTCTCCCGAAGACCGTGCGCTGATCGGCGGCGTGTTCAGCAACCGGCTGCGCATCGGGATGCGCCTGCAGACAGATCCCACCGTGATCTACGGTCTGGGCGTCCGATTCGATGGCAACCTGCGCAAAATCCATCTGCAGACCGACGGCCCCTACAACACGTACACCCGGGCAGGCCTTCCCCCGACCCCGATCGCCATGCCCGGGCAGGCCTCGCTGATGGCGGCGGTTCGCCCGGCATCGACGCGCGCGCTGTACTTTGTCGCCCGCGGAGATGGCAGCAGCCATTTCAGCGAAACCCTGGACGAACACAATGCGGCCGTGCGCCGCTACATCCTCAACCGCTGATCCCGACCGCCAAGCATGACCAATTCCACCCAGGGCCTGTTCGTCACCTTCGAGGGGATCGACGGTGCCGGCAAATCCACTCACATCGCTGGGCTGGCCGATGCCTTCCGCTCGGCGGGCAGGACGGTGACGCTCACCCGTGAACCGGGCGGCACGCCGCTGGCCGAAAAGCTGCGCGCGCTGGTGCTCAACGACCCGATGGA
>JAJPEW010000306.1 GCA_021166755.1 Hydrogenophaga sp.
TCACCATGCACCTCCATCGCGGTCACTGGCGTGACCGAGGGAGTCAGCTCGGCATCGTGTCCGGGGTTCAGCCCCCCGTCGCCGGGCCAGGCACGCACCGATTGCAACAGAGCGCGGGCATCGCTGTTGATGGCGTAGGCCCGGACATCCGGTGCGCCAGGCGTCGCGCGCGGTGGTTTGACCAGGGCCACCTTCAGACGGTCGCGCGCCAGCAGGAGGGCCAGGGTCTGGCCAACGATGCCGGCGCCACGCACGATGACGTCGGGCCGGCGGCCACTGCCAGAGCGGGAAGGACTGGGGTTCATGGGGGGATTTTAGGAGCAGGGCACAATCGGTCGGCCTGCCGCGCTCCAAATA
This sequence comes from Hydrogenophaga sp., assembly GCA_021166755.1. GTDB lineage: Bacteria > Pseudomonadota > Gammaproteobacteria > Burkholderiales > Burkholderiaceae_C > Hydrogenophaga > Hydrogenophaga bisanensis. The sequence goes on from JAJPEW010000306.1 coordinate 358, forward strand.
CCGATCTGTGTGCGTGGGGCCATCCGCCGATTTCCCTCTTTCATCTTCTGTGCCATGTCCGCCGACCTGCAAGCCACCATCGCCCAGCTCTGGATTTACCCTGTCAAGTCCTGCGCCGGCGTGCCCATGACGGAGGCCGAACTGACCCCCACCGGCTTGGCCTGGGACCGCGCCTGGATGGTGGTCGACGACGAGGGCGAGTTTGTCACCCAGCGCGAGTTGCCGCGCATGGCCCTGGTCCAGCCGTCCTTCAAGCTCGGTCAGCTGGTGTTGCGGGCGCCGGGCATGCTGGCGCTGCACCTGTCGCTGGAAGCGGCCGAATGGCCCGTCAAGGTACGGGTGTGGGACGACGTGGTCGAGGCCTGGGACATGGGCGATGTCGCGGCCCAGTGGTTCAGCGATTTTCTGGGTCCTGATGCGCCGGCCGACCTCAAACGCCTGCGCCTGGTCCGTTTCGATCCCGAGGTACGCCGCCTGTGCAGCACGAAGTGGACCGGCGGGCGCGAGTCGGTCACGCAGTTTGCCGACGGCTTCGGTGTGCTGGTCACGAGCACCGCGTCGATCGACGATCTGAACAAACGCCTTTCCGCAGCCGGGCAGGCTGCGGTGGATCAACGGCGCTTCCGGCCCAACATCGTGCTGGGCGGCGTCGAGGCGCACGATGAGGACCGCATCGGCGCCTGGCGGATCGACACCGGGGATGGCCAGGCCCTGCTGGAGAACGTCAAACCCTGCGCCCGCTGCCCGATACCGAACGTCGATCCCTACACGGCGGCCTCGTCGCCGGTTGTCGGCGATGCCCTGCAGGCCTACCGCCAGGATGGCCGCGTGAATGGCGCGATCACCTTCGGCATGAACGCCATCGTGCTCGAGGGCGATGGCCTGATCCTGCGCGTGGGCCAGCCGGTGACGGCCGATTGGGCGTTCGACTGATCCTGGCTGTCAGCAGGTCAGGCAGACCGTTTTCGAGCCTGACCAGTTGCTCAGCGGACCGCTCAGGTCCATGCCGCGGCGGATGGCCGTCATCTCGGCCACGATGCTCATGGCGATTTCCGGCGGCGTCAGCGCACCCAGGTTCAGGCCGACCGGGCCGTGCAGCCGGGCCACCTCGTCCTCGGTGACATCGAACTGCAGGAGGCGCTCCCGGCGCTTGGCGTTGTTCTGCAGCGAGCCCAGCGCGCCGACATAAAAGGCCGGCGTGCGCAGGGCTTCCATCAGGGCCAGGTCGTCCAGCTTGGGATCGTGGGTGACAGCCACCACCGCGCTGTGTTCGTCCAGATGCATGGCCAGCACCAGGTCGTCGGGCATGGTGGTCGAGAGGGTGACGCCTTCCATGCGCTCCCAGCCCTCGTGGTACTCGCTGCGCGGCTCGCAGACCGTGACCTGGTAGTCCAGCATCACCGCCATGCTGGCCAGGTAGCGCGAGAGCTGCCCGCCGCCGATGACCAGCAGGCGCAGGCGCGGGCCGTGCACCGTGCTCAGCGTAAGGCTGTCGAACTGCACGCGGTCGCCGTCGGCGGTGTCCTCCAGTTGGACGATACCGGTGGTCATGTCCAGCCGGCGCTGCACACGGCGGTGCGACTCGATGGCGACCAGCAGCTCGCGCAGCAGCGAACCGGCCGACAGGGGTTCGAGCACGATCTGCACCGTGCCGCCGCAGGGCAGGCCGAAGCGGCGCACCTCCTCGGCTGTCTGGCCGTAGGTGGTGACTTCCGGCTGGCGCAGCGCCAGCTCGCCCTCGGCCACGCGGCGGATCAGGTCGTCCTCGATGCAGCCGCCCGAGACCGAACCCGCCACCTGGCCGTCGTCGCGGATGATCATCAGCGAGCCGGGCGGGCGAGGGGCAGAACCCCAGGTGCGGACCACCGTGCCCATGACCACGCGGTGACCGCGCGATTGCCAGTCCAGGGCGGTGCGGATGACGTCGATATCGAGGCTGTTCATGCGGCATCACTCCAGCGTTGAGGGGATGAAAGGCGGGGCCGGATCGGGCGAGCCGGATGCAGGGACTGCGCGGCCGCCAACAGGGCCACCAGCGCCCAGGCCGACTTCAGCGTGGCGGGGCCGAGGGCTGGCGCCATCACCCCGATGACCAGCAGCATGGCGGGGCCCGCCAGGCGGATCAGCGCATCGGACGGCGCGGCCTGTCGAGGCTGCACGTGCAGCGCCCCACCCAGCACCACCAGCGCCATGCCGGCGATGTGCCCGACCGGCGCGCCGGCGGTGGCCAGCAGCAGGGTGCCCATGGCCAGCAGGACCAGCGCATGGCGCGGGTTGACCGCCAGCTGCGTGCCCGTGACCCGGCTCGCCAGCGATATCGCCAGCGGCAGACCCGCCATCAGCCCGAGGTGCAGCGCCACGGTCTGCCCGTCCGTCCAGCCAGGGCCCAGGCACCATTGGCTCGACAGCCACAGGCTGCCCATCATCAGGCCCATGGCCAGCTGCGCCAGCGGCAGGGATTGTTCGCTGCCACACGCCGATAACGTGGCGCTCCACAGCCCCCAGCCGGCCGCAGCGACCAGCAGCAGGGCCAATCCGTAGGGCGTCGCCAGACCGGATGCGATGGTGGCCAGCGACAGCATGGCCAGCCACAGCCCGACCAACCCGACGTCGCTGCGCAGGCCGTGACGGCGTGCGGCGCTGACACGCACCACCCACCACACCACCACCGGCAGCACACCACTGGCCACCGACCAGCCCAGCCGCATGCCCAGCCAGCCGAGCAACACCCAGGCCGCCAGTGCGTCCAGCTGGCGCAGCGCCGGGGGAGGCTTCAGTTCAGACATGGCTGTACCCGCGCAGCTCGTCGCTGCCGCCGGCCGCGTGCACGCTGGCGTTGAACGACACGATGATCCGGTCGGTCTCGCCGTCGTAGGGCATGGCCTGGTGCGGCAGCCAGGACGGGAACACCACCAGTTGGCCGGGAAGCGGCTCGACATCGAGGTGCGCTGCCTGCAGGTAGGCATTGCCGAAGTCCATGTGCGCGCCGCCCAGGTGGGTGAAGTGCGGACCGTAGAAGCGGGTCACACCGTTGGTGGCGCCCAGCAGGCGGTGTGCGCGGCGCTTCTCGGTGTCATCCACCTGCACGCAGTACACCCCCGACCACGAGCAGTTGCCGTGGGTGTGCACGTCGTGGTGGCTGCCCTGGTTGGCCATCTGGAACCAGATCCCGCGCAGGGCGATCTGCAGGCCGGGAGTGGCCTCGGGCCAGACGCTCTGGTTGGCCAGCACCACGGTCTGGCGGATGCCGTCGACAATGAATCGCACCAGCTGCTCCCATTCGGGCAGACGGATGCGTTGCAGCAGGTCGTCGCGGCTGGCGTAGAAGGCGGCCGCGGGATCGGCGCGCTCGTCGGTGGCGCGCATCGTGCGGAACACGCGCACCAGCAGCGGGTTGATCACGTCCGCTTGTGCGAGGCGGTGCAGGCCCAGTGGCGTGGACCAGAGCTGCAGCATCGGATCGGGTGCCACCGTACGTCTCCGGCATCAGGCTTCGGTCATCAGATCGGCTGGCCAGCGCAGGCGATGGCCGGTGCGGGCGGCCAGGGCCTCGATGTCCTCCGGGCTGTCGACGTCGGTGCGGTAGCGGGTGTTGGGGGTGGCCCAGGGGTGCACCGCCTGCGGGTTGGCCGCCTGCCACTGCTTGCAGCCCACGCGCGCCTCGCCGGCCAGAATCTGCTCGCGCACGCCCTGGCTGAACATCACAGGGTTACCGGGCACGCCGTCCACCGTGGGCTGCACCACCTCGGTGGCGGCGGGCCGCTTTTTGTACGCGCCGATCAGGTCGTTGATGTCCTGGGCATTGATCAGCGGCTGGTCGGCCAGGGCCACCAGCACGGTATCGATCTTGCCGCTCAAGGCCTGCAATCCCCGCCGCAGCGAGCTGTTCTGACCGGCGTCCGGGTCGGGGTTGTGAACGATCGTCACCGGAAAGTCGCGCACCACCGGCTCGATGCGTTCGGCATGGTGGCCAAGCACCACCACCAGGTCGTCCACACCCGCACCCGAGAGCGCGATCAGCTGGCGCCGGATCAGCGGCACACCACCCAGCTCCAGCAGGCACTTGGGTTTGTGACCCATGCGCGAGCCCGAGCCGGCCGCGAGCAGTACCGCCCCGACCACCAGCCGGCCGTAAAGCCCGCCACCACCTTTGAGGATGCAACCCATGGCTCAGCCCCCGCAGCAGGACTTCTTGGCCGGGGCTTGCGCAACGGCGGTCACCGAAGACACCGTCTCGGTGGCGGCGGGTTTCGCACCACCTCCGCCGCAGCAACTGCCCATCTCCATCGGCGGCAGATCCAGCTTGAATTTCTGCGCCGGCTTTTCGGTGGGGGCGTTCGCCACCGGCGCCGCGGCGCGTGCCCGAAGCCCGCGCCCGGCCCCGACCCAGGTGGCCAGCACCGCCAGGGCGATTTGTTCGGGGGTCTGTGCGCCAATGGGGTCGCCCGCGGGCGCCACAATGGCCGCCACCCGCGCCGGGTCTTCACCGGCCCCGATCAGGCTTTCGCGCAGCACGCCGGCCTTGCGCTCGCTGGCCACGAACCACAGGTGCCGGGGTTGCAGCGCCAGGGCCGTGCGCAGCGCGGGCAGGTCGCGCCGGCCCTGGGTCGCAACCACGACCAGACCGCCCGATGCCACGGCCGCGCTCACCGTTTCGGTGCGGTCGCCGCCGCCCACCCCCGCCCACTCGCTCAATCTGTCCGCCCGCGCAGCACCGGCCACCAGCAGCGCCAGCAGGACCTTGCGCGGGGGCATTCCGGTGTGGGCGCGCGCCACCGGCGAGTC
>JAJPEW010000322.1 GCA_021166755.1 Hydrogenophaga sp.
GGCGGCGGTGATGGAGTTCTTCTTGTCGGGGCGGTTGAAGGTCAGCGTGGTGACGCCGGCCTCGTGGTGGGTCAGGATGTCGCTCATGGTGTGGTCGTTGGATGTGGTCGTGCCGGAGGGCACGGTGACGGGCGAGCGCAAAGGTATCACGACCCGGGGGCGCCTGTCTGGAGAGTCCTGCCCAACTGGCGACAGTGCACGGGTCCGCCCCTACACTGCGTGTCATCCGATTCCGTCCACAGGCTGGTGCCATGCCCTTGAGCCGTCATCTCGTTGTTTTGTTTCTGCTGCTGGGTGTCTGTCTGTCCGTCTCCCGGGCGCAGCAGGCCGGCACGGCCAACGCTGCCGCCACGCCTGCCCGGCCCAAGGTGGCCCTGGTGCTCTCGGGTGGGGGCGCGCGGGGGCTGGCCCATGTGGGCGTGCTCAAGGTGCTGGAGAAGTCCCGGGTGCCGGTGGACATGGTGGTGGGCACCTCGATGGGGGCCATCATCGGCGGGCTGTACGCGGCGGGCATGAGCCCCGAGGAGCTGGAGCGGCAGGTCGCGCAGCTGGACTGGGGAGGGCTCTTCGAGCGCCGTGAACCCCGGCAACTGCTGTCGCAACGCAGCAAGGAGGAGGACTTCGAGCTGGCGCCCCTGATGCAGCTGGGCTTTCGGGATGGCGAGTTCCGCCTGCCAACGGGCGCGGTGTCCACCCGCTCCCTGGAGATGCTGCTGCGCCGCCACACCCTTCCGGTGCGGCACCTGGCCAGTTTTGATGGCCTGCCATTGCCGTTTCGCGCGGTCGCCACCGACATGGAGACCGGCGAAGCCGTGGTGCTCGACCACGGCGATCTGGCCGCGGCCTTGCGCGCCAGCATGTCGGTGCCAGGGGTCTTTTCGCCTCTGGAAATCAATGGCCGAATCCTGGGGGACGGCGGCTTGGTCGACAATCTCCCGGTGGAGGTGGCACGCCGGATGGGTGCGGACGTCGTCATCGCAGTGAACATCGGTACACCCCTGGCCGGTCGGGAAACCCTGGGAACGCTGCTGGGCATCACCGCCCAGATGGTCAACATCCTGACCGAGCAGAACGTCCGACGCAGCATCGATCTGCTGACCACCCGCGACCTGCTGCTGCAGCCGCCGCTGGGCGCGTTGACTTCAGCGGACTTCGACAAGGCCTCTGACCTGGTGACGCTGGGCGAGCGGTACGCCGAGTCGGTGCGAGTGGCCATCGAACGTTTCTCGCAGGAACCGATGGTCTACGCCCAATGGCAGCTGCAGCGCGATGCCCACCTGGCCCTCTTGACCGAGCGGGGTGGGCGTCTGGGTCAGGTCCGGTTCGAGGGCGTGCAGGGCGAGCGGCTGCGTCAGCTGGAGCGGCTGGTCGAATCCCGGCCCGGTCAATCGCTGGATGTCGATCGCATCGAACGCGACGTTCGCCAACTGGCGGCCACGGGCGACTACGAGCGGGTGGACTACCGCCTGGAGCGCCTGCCGGAGCAGGCCGACGAGGCCCTGGTGGTGCAGCTGCGCGAGAACGGGTGGGGGCCCAACTACCTGGGGCTGGGCCTGGATCTGCGCACCGACTTTGATGGTCAGTCGGCCTTCAACCTCCGGCTGCACCACACGCGCCGCTGGCTGAGCGAGGGTGGGTCGGAGTGGCGCTCCAGGGTCCAGCTGGGGAGCAACCTGCAGGCATCGTCCGAAATCTATCAGCCGATCGATGCGGCCGAGGGTCGCTTCGTGTCGGCCTACGGTGCAGCGGGCCTGCGCCGGGCCGACATCTTCGATGAGAACGGGGAGGCGGCGGCCATCATCAAGCGCCGCAGTGTGGACGCGGGGGTGGACTACGGCATGCCGTTCGGCGTGCTGGGCCGCATCGGCGAGTTGCGGGTGGGCTGGTTCGAGTCGTGGCGCCACACGCGGCCCGAACTGGTGGGGGGCTCGATTGCCGGCTATGACAGTCTGCTGGTCCAGCGCTGGAGAGAATCGGGGCTGCGGCTGGCGCTGGTGGCCGACCAGCTGGACTACGCGAACTTTCCCTCTGAAGGCTACCGCCTCAAGACGGAGTTGATGACCGGCCGGCGGCGTGTGGAGGGCCAGCCGCGGGAGCGCCTGCATCGGGTCGAGGCATCGGCCGTCTATGCCCACAGCTGGGGGCGGCACACGATCAACCTGGGGAAGCGACTGGCGCGGGTGAACCAGTTGCCGGTCGGGGCGTTGGACGAGTACTCGCTGGGGGGCTTCCAGCAACTCTCGGGCTATCGCATCGGACAGGTGATCGGCAGCCGCGTGGCCTTTGGCCGCCTGACCTACTACCACCGTCAGGACTGGGCCACGGGGGTGGCGCGGGCGGTGTTCCTGGGTGGTTCGATCGAGGCGGGCAACGCCTGGCAAAGCGGTGAGGACGTCAGCTTGCGCAAGCTGCGCTGGGGCAGCAGCCTGTTCGTCGGCGCAGACACCGCGCTGGGGCCGCTGTACCTGGGTCTGGTCAGCGCACCCAAGGGCTATACGGGCCTGTATCTGTTCCTGGGCAGGCCGTAGCCCTCACTCCTTGTAGTAGACCACCTGGTGGCTGGTGGCCAGCAGGTGGCCGTTTTCGCTCCAGAGCTGGGCGGTCTGGTCGAAGAAGCCATTGCGAAAAGCCTGGGCGCGTGCCTGACCCAGCACCCAGCCGTGTCCGCACTCGGCC
>JAJPEW010000002.1 GCA_021166755.1 Hydrogenophaga sp.
GAGGAACAGCTCGGCCGTGCGCGCGGTTTCCTCGTCGGTCATGCCAGCCACCGGCTCGTCCAGCAGCAGCAGCTTGGGGTCCTGCATCAGGAGCATGCCGATCTCCAGCCACTGCTTCTGGCCGTGGCTGAGCAGACCGGCCTGGCGGCTGGCACTGTCGGCCAGATGGATCGTGGTCAGCACCTCGGCCAGTCGGTCCTTTTCTTCCCCGGTGAGCGAGAACACCATGCTGCGGCCTACGCGCTTGTCGGTGGCCAGCGCAAGTTCCAGGTTCTCGAAGACCGAGAGCTGCTCGAACACCGTGGGCTTCTGGAACTTGCGGCCGATGCCCAGCGCGGCGATCTCGGGCTCGCGGTAGCGCAGCAGGTCGATGGTGCTGCCGAAGAACACGGTGCCGCTGTCGGGCCGGGTCTTGCCGGTGATGATGTCCATCATCGTCGTCTTGCCCGCACCGTTGGGGCCGATGATGCAGCGCAACTCCCCGGGGGCGATGTCGAGGTTCAGGCCATTGATCGCCTTGAAACCGTCGAAGGACACGTGCACGTCTTCGAGGTAAAGGATGCGGCCGTGCGTGGTGTCCACCTCGCCCGCCTTCGCGACCCGGCCGTAACCGGCGCTGCGACCGCCCGATTCCGTCTGGCCCGGCAACGCGACAGCCTGCAGCTTTTCAAAGCGCTGCGCGCCCGCTTCCATCAGGTCGGGGGTCATGCCTGACCTCTCTTCTTGAACTTCTTCACCAGCCCCACCACGCCTTGCGGCATCCACAGCGTCACCGCGACGAACAGGACGCCCAGGAAGTAGAGCCAGAACTCGGGGAAGGCCACGGTCAGCCAGCTCTTCGCGCCGTTGACCAGGAAGGCGCCGACGATGGGACCGACCAGGGTGGCGCGGCCGCCGACCGCCGTCCACACCGCGATCTCGATGCTGGCCGCCGTGCTCATCTCGCCCGGGTTGATGATGCCGACCTGCGGCACGTACAGCGCCCCGGCAATGCCACACATCACGGCCGAAATGGTCCAGATGGTGAGCTTGTAGGGCAGCGGGTTGTAGCCGCAGAACATGACCCTGCTTTCGGCATCGCGAATGGCCTGCAGCACGCGGCCGAACTTGCTAGCCACCAGCCAGCGCGCGAAGACATAAAAGCCCAGCAGCGTCAGGCCGGTGATCACGAACAGCGTCATGCGCATTTCCTGCGTGGCAATCGGCATGCCCAGGATGCGCTTGAAGTCGGTGAAGCCGTTGTTGCCGCCCATGCCGGTCTCATTGCGGAAGAACAGCAGCAGCGCGGCGAAGGTCAGGGCCTGCGTAATGATGGAAAAATACACGCCCTTGATGCGGGAGCGGAAGGCAAAGTAGCCGAACACGAAGGCCACCAGGCCCGGCACCAGCACGACCAGCAGCAGGGTGGCGATGAAGCTGTCGGACAGCGCCCAATGCCAGGGCAGCTCCTTCCAGTCCAGGAAGACCATGAAGTCCGGCAGATCGCTCTGGTAGTTGCCGTCGCGACCGATCTGGCGCATCAGGTACATGCCCATCACGTAGCCGCCGAGGGCAAAGAACAGGCCGTGCCCCAGACTCAGGATGCCGGTGTAGCCCCAGATCAGGTCCATGGCCAGCGCGCAGATGGCGTAGCACATGATCTTGCCCAGCAGGCCGACCAGGTAGTCCGACAGGTGGAACACGCTGTCCGCTGGCACCAGCAGGTTGAGCGCGGGCGCCAAGGCGCAGACCACCAGCAGCGCGACCATCACGCCGCTGAATGCGCCGCGCGTGAGCAGCGGGCCGGGGGTAGGGAGAGAAATGGCGGCGGTGTTCATGCCTCGCGACCCTTGAATGCAAAGATGCCTTGCGGACGTTTCTGGATGAAGACGATGATGAAGACCAGCACCGCAATCTTGGCTAGCACGGCGCCGGCCCAGCCTTCGAGGAACTTGTTGAACAGGCCCAGCCCCAGCGCGGCGTACACCGTGCCCGCCAATTGGCCCACGCCGCCCAGCACCACCACCATGAAACTGTCGACGATGTAGCTCTGGCCCAGGTCGGGGCCGACATTGCCGATCTGGCTGAGCGCGCAGCCGGCCAGCCCGGCGATGCCCGAACCCAGCGCGAAAGCGTAGGTGTCGATGCGCGCGGTGTTCACACCCATGCAGCTGGCGATCGGCCGGTTCTGAGTCACGCCACGCACGAACAGCCCCAGCCGCGTCTTAGAGATCAGCAGGGTCACCCCGATCAGCACCGCAGCCGCGAAGGCGATGATGACGATCCGGTTCCAGGGTAGCGTGAGGCTGCCCATCAGGGTCACGCTGCCGCTCATCCAGCTGGGGTTCTCCACCCCCACGTTCTGCGCGCCGAACAGGCTGCGCACGCCCTGCATCAGCACCAGGCTGATACCCCAGGTGGCCAGCAGGGTTTCCAGCGGCCGGCCATAGAGAAAGCGGATCACGCTGCGCTCCATGGCCGCACCCACCAGGGCCGAGACGATGAAGGCCACCGGCAGCGCGGCCAGCAGGTACCCCTCGAACCAGTCGGGCAGGTAGGTCTTGAAGAAGGCCTGTACCAGCCAGGTGGCGTAGGCACCGATCATGATCAGCTCACCGTGGGCCATGTTGATCACGCCCATCAGTCCGTAGGTGATGGCCAGACCGAGCGCCGCCAGCAGCAGGATGCTGCCCAGGCTGATGCCTGTGAAAGCCTGTGACAGGCCGCTGGCGACCGCCAGTTTGCGGTCCAGCGACGACAGCGCGGCACCCAGCGCGGCCTTCACGTCCGCGCTGGATTCGGCTTCCAGCTGCGCGGCCAGCAGCGGTCGCAGGGAGGGGTCACCCATGCCCCTCAGGGCCTGCGCAGCGGCCAGGCGCTGTGCCACATCGTCACTGGCCAGCTGCATGGCGGCTCTGGCTTGCTCCAGCAGCATGCGTGCCTTATCGTCCAGTTCGCCCGTGAGGGCCCTCTCCACCAGCGGCAGCTGGTTGGCGTCGGGTTCATCGAAGGCAGCCTTCTGCAGCAGGGCTGCGGCTGCGCGCTGCAGGGCGGCGTCACTGCCGAACAGATCGCGCGTGGCCAGCGCCGTCTCGATGGCACTGCGCAAGCGGTTGTTGACCACGGCGTCTTCAGCGGCCTCGGAAGGCGTGACCGCCGCACCCGTCACGGCATCGACGGCGCTGCCGTCATCGGCGACAACCAGCACCTGCTCGCCCTGCACCTTCACGGCACCGCCGGACAGGGCCTGGATCAGGGCTAGCCCTCTCTCGTCCCCGGAGGCCGCCAGGCGATTGAGCGTCGCAATGCGCTCATCACTGTCACCCGCGGCCAGGGTCAGGGCCTCGGCCGGGGTGAGGGCGTGTGCACTGGTGGCGCCGATCAGGCACAGCAGGGCAAGACAGGTTCGCAACCAGGGCATCACGGCTCCCGCTTACTTCTTTTCCGGAACGTTCTTCTTGCCCTTGTTCTCGGCGATGTAGTCGCTCCACGGGTCGGCCACGACCGGACCCTTGGTCTTCCACACCACGTTGAACTGGCCGTCCGCCTTGACTTCACCGATGAACACCGGCTTGTGCAGGTGATGGTTTTCCTTGTCCATGGTGGCCGTGAAACCACCAGGCGCCGGGAACGTCTGACCCGCCATCGCTGCGATGACCTTGTCGGTGTCGGTGCTCTTGGCCTTCTCGACCGCCTGCTTCCACATGTGGATGCCGATGTAGGTGGCTTCCATCGGATCGTTGGTCAGCGGCTTGTCCTTGTGGCCGGCGATGTTCTTGGCCTTGGCGTAGTCGCTCCACTGCTTGATGAAGGCTGCGTTGGTCGGGTTCTTGATCGACATGAAGTAGTTCCATGCCGCCAGGTGCCCCACCAGCGGTTTGGTGTCCACGCCACGCAGTTCTTCCTCACCCACCGAGAAGGCCACGACCGGCACATCGGTGGCCTTCAGGCCCTGGTTGCCCAGCTCCTTGTAAAAGGGCACGTTGGAGTCGCCGTTGATGGTGGAAATGACGGCGGTCTTCTTGCCCTCGGAAGAGAACTTCTTGATCTTGCCGATGATGGTCTGGTAGTCGCTGTGACCGAAGGGCGTGTACTCCTCCATGATGTCGCTCTCGGGGATGCCCTTGGACTTCAGGAAGGCGCGCAGGATCTTGTTGGTGGTGCGCGGATACACGTAATCGGTGCCCAGCAGCACGAAGCGCTTGGCCGAGCCACCGTCCTTGCTCATCAGGTACTCCACGGCGGGGATGGCCTGCTGGTTGGGTGCGGCGCCGGTATAGAACACGTTTTTGGACAGCTCTTCGCCTTCGTACTGCACGGGGTAGAACAGCAGCGAGTTCTTTTCTTCGAACACCGGCAGCACCGACTTGCGGCTGACGGACGTCCAGCAACCGAACACCACGGCCACCTTGTCCTGGTCGATCAGTTGCTTGGCCTTTTCGGCAAACAGCGGCCAGTTGGAGGCGGGGTCTACCACCACGGGCTCCAGCTTTTTACCCAGCACGCCGCCCTTGGCGTTGATCTCGTCGATCGTCATCAGGGCCACGTCCTTGAGCACTGTCTCGGAGATGGCCATGGTGCCCGACAGGCTGTGCAGGATGCCAACCTTGATGGTTTCGGCGGCATGGGCGGTGGTGAGACCGAAGGCGCCCAGGGCGGTGGCGGCCGTCAGGGCTTTGAGGGTGAATCGACGTTGCATCATGGCGCTTCTCCAGGTTTCAGGAACATCCGTTGGTGGGTCTGACTTTCGCCACCGCAGGCCCTCAACAGGCTTTGCGGTGGGGTCAGACGGATGCTAGGGAGAACTCTGAAAAGCGTCTGTACGCCGGGTGGCGTACGTCAGGCGCATCAACCCCGCTGCGACTGCAGCATCGGCACCCGGTTGATCGCCATGGCCGCGGCCGCGGTGCGTGTCTCCACCCCCAGCTTGGCGTGGATGCGTTCCAGGTGCTTCTTCACCGTCGCGGGACTCGATCCGAGGATGTCCCCGATGTCGCGGTTGATCTTCCCCTTGACCACCCAGTACAGCACCTCGGCCTCGCGTGCCGTCAGGCCGAAGGCCTGGGCCAGGGCTTCGAGTACGGCTGCGTCTGAGGTCTCCTGCATCACGATCAGCCAGTCACCGCCTTCCCCGTTGGGACTGGCATCGGCTGGGTCGCCCACCTGCAGATGCAGGCGAAAGGTCAGGCGCCTGGGACCATCCTCCAGCGTGAGGCGGGGGGGCTCCTGGGCCTGACCCTCGGTGCTGACGATGGCAGGCACATGCCGGCGCAGCCATTGCAGCACCAGCGCGGGCGTCTCGGGGGCCTGCGTACCGCAGTAGCGTTGCAGGAGTTCCCGGGCCAGCGGGGTCTGCCACATCAGGCGGCCATCGTGTTCGCGCACGGTGATGGTGGCGTACCCGAACGCATCCAGTGCGTGCCTGGCCTGTTCACGCTCGACCGCACCCTCCATGGCATGGCGAGCAGTACGAAGATGCACCCCCATGCGGGCCATCACCTCGCGTGGCTTGATGGGCTTGGTCACGTAGTCCACCCCACCGGCATCCAGCGCCGCGACCAGGTGCTCCGTGTCGGTCAGGCCGGTCATGAAAATGATCGGAATGGCCGCGGTCAACGGATCGCTCTTCAGCCGTCTGGCCACCTCGAAGCCGTCCATACCCGGCATGACCGCATCGAGCAGGATCACATCCGGCAACGCCTGTGCGGTGCGGCGCAGCGCGCTCTCGCCATCCAGGGCCACCAGCACTTCATAGCCGGCCTCATCCAGGGCGTCATGCAGAGGCGCCACGTTGTCGGGCACATCATCGACAACCAGAACGACCAAGGCCTGGCGCTGCTGCAGCGGTGCGGGACGCAGACTCGGTGGCAGCGGATGCGGGTCAGGCATGTCAGTGCTTCGCATGTTTCATCACCGCCTCTTCAATCGCTTCAAAGCGGAATTCACGGGCCAGCTGACGCCACTGGGCAGCCAACTGGGCCTGCGCCGGGCCACTGGCTGCCCAGTCATCGAGCCACTGCAGCACCCCACGGGCGTAACCCAGGCGCAGACATTCCAGCAGCGAGGCCTCTTCGCCGGGCTTGAGCAAGGCGGCCTCATCCGGCGGCGCGGCGGGTGGCGGTACCTTCCCAGAGGCTGACCGATCGGACTCAGCCACCTCGATCCAGTCGATCGACAACTGTCGTCCCAGCCAGCCCAGCAGTTCCTCGCGCCGGACCGGTTTGACCAGGAAGTCCTGCGGCAACAAGCCCTGGCCATGGCTCGGGTCCGTTTGAAGCAGTCCCTTGTCGAAGGCGTTGGCCGACACGATCGCCATCGGCACGGACGACCAACCTCCCGCCAGCAGGCGCCGCCGGGTCTCCCAGCCATCAATGCCTGGCATGGCCAGGTCCAGCAGGATGACATGCGGTGCCGCAGCATCGCCAGGCTGCAAGCCGTCCAGCCACCGGAGCGCGTCGTCACCACTGGTGGCCATCTGCACCTCGAACCCCAGTGGCTGCAGCCAGCGGGTGACCAGCTCACGGTCGGCTTCCTCGTTGTCGACCACCAGCACCCGGCGTCGCTGCCCCGAGTATCCTTTCATGGCCTGAACGGCTGGACGTTGGACCACCACATCCCGCAGCTCGGGCAGAAACAGGCGGACCGTGAACACCGTGCCCTGCCCCGGGGTGCTGCGCACGGACATCTCCCCTCCCATCAGATCGGTGAGCATGCGCGCAATGGTCAGCCCCAGGCCGGTTCCATTGCTGCCGGCCGCCCCTGGCTGGGTGCCAGATGTCTCGCCCTGGTGGCCCCGCGCAAAGGGCTCGAACACGCGTGCCAGCTCTTCGGGACTCATGCCGGGTCCCGTGTCGCGGACCTCGAACTGCGCCATCTCGCGGGCGTAGGACACCCGCAGGCAAACACTGCCCTGCCGCGTGAACTTGACCGCGTTGCCCAGCAGGTTGATCAGGATCTGACGCAGGCGCTTTTCGTCGGCCCTCACGGTTGGCGGCAGGGTCTGCCGGCCCTGCATCAACGGCTCATAGACAAAGCTCAGCCCCTTGGCCGCCGCCTGCAATTCGAACAGGCTGGCCACCTCCTGAAGGCTGGCCGCAAACGCCATGGGGCGCACATCGAGTGCCAGCTTGCCCGACTCGATGCGCGCAATGTCCAGCGTGCCCTCAATGAGCGACAGCAGGTGTTCGCCCCCGCGCCTGATCACCCGGATCGCGTGCGCGCGGTGCTCGGGCATGTCCGCGTCCTCCTGCAGCAGTTGGGCATAGCCCAGGATGCTGTTGAGCGGCGTGCGCAGTTCGTGGCTGATGGTGCTGATGTAGCGGGTCTTGGCCTGGCTGGCCGTTTCGGCCACGCGCCTGGCCTGCTGCAGGGCTTCGTCCGTCTTGCGATGCGATTCGATCTCTTTCATCAACAGGCGGGTCTGCCGGTTGGACTCCTCCTGCGCCACTTCCCGGCTCTTGTGGGCCAGCACCAGCCACCAGCAAACGGTGGCCGCCACCAACATCAGCACGGCATACACCCGCAAGAAGCCGGAGCGTACGGCGGCATCCAGTGTCTGCGCCAGACCGGCGTCGCTGTCAAACAGCCGATCGCCCAGGCCGAGCAACTCCTGCCGGTAAAGCAGCCCCAGCACCGCGGCCAAGGCGGGGGCGACCACCATCATCAGCAGCAGGTAATGCGCCAGTCCGCCCTTGAGGTAAGGCCATGCCCGTCTGGGCAGGACATGGCGCAAGGCCGACTGCCACTGGACCGCCAAGCGCGCATGGGGCTTGCAGAGATCACCGCAGCGCGCATCCAGTGAACAGCACAAAGAACAGATGTGGCCCTGATAGGCTGGACAATGGGCCATGTCGGGGCCTTCGTACTCCCGCTCGCAGATGACGCACCGGTGGACGCTCCAGCGGTGGTCGCTGCCCGGCGGCGGGGCGTACGGAGCGGGCTCCCTGGCCATGTAGTAGCGCCCCTGGGTGACCCTGGCAATGATCGGTGCCGCCACCAGTGCCGTCACCATGGCGATCACGGCCGAAAACGCCTGCGCGCCCTCTCCCATCAGTCCGATGTGGGCAGCGATGGAGAGCAAAGAGGCCAGCCCCATGGCCCCGACACCCACCGGGTTGATGTCGTACAGGTGGGCGCGCTTGAACTCGATGCCCCGGGGAGACCACCCCATCGGCTTGTTGATGACCAGGTCCGCCACCACCGACATGATCCAGGCAATCGCGATGTTGGAATAAAGCCCGAGCACCTCACCAATGGCCTGAAACACATTCATCTCCATGAGCATGAACGCGATCAGGATGTTGAAGACCACCCAAACGACCCGGCCAGGATGGCTGTGCGTCAGGCGGGAGAAGAAGTTGCTCCAGGCCAGTGACCCGGCGTACGCGTTGGTCACGTTGATCTTCATCTGGGAGACGACCACGAACACGGCCGTGGCAGCCACCGCCCACCCGTAGGGCAACAGGTATTCATAGGCCACCAGGTACATCTGGTTGGGATCGACAGCCCGCTCCACCGGCACCATGTGGGTAATGGCCAGATGACACAGGACAGCGCCCCCCAGCATCTTGAGCACCCCGGGGACCACCCACCCCGGCCCCCCGGCGATCACACCGGCCCACCAGCGCCACTGGCGCCCTGGTCGCGCGGGCGGCATGAACCGCAGGTAGTCCGCCTGCTCACCCATCTGGGTGATCAGCGCAATGCCCACGGTCAAGGCGGCACCAAACAGGTGCCACGAAAAGACACCACCCTGACCGTCGGCACCGCCGTAGTGCATCACCTGCCTGAATGCACCGGGTTCGTGCCAGGCCACCGCCACAAAGGGCACCACCATCAGGCCCAGCCACAAAGGCTGCGTCCACACCTGGAACCAGCTGATCACCGAGACACCGTGCGTCACCAATGGGATCACCACCACCGCACAGATCAGGTAGCCCCAGGCCGGCGGGATGCCCAGCGCCAGTTCCAGGGCATAGGCCATCACGGCCGCCTCCAGCGCAAAGAAGATGAAGGTGAACGAGGCGTAGATCAGCGACGTGATGGTCGATCCGATGTAGCCGAAGCCGGCGCCTCGGGTCAGCAGGTCCATGTCCACCCCATGGCGGGCCGCGTACACGCTGATGGGCAGCCCCGCCAGAAAGATGATCAGACCGGTGCACAGGATGGCCAGCGCCGCGTTGACAAAGCCGTACTGCACCAGCAGGGTCGCGCCCACCGCTTCCAGCACCAGAAAGGAAGAGACGCCGAAGGCCGTGTTGGCCACGCGCCATTCACTCCACCGGCGAAAGCGCTGCGGCGTGTACCTCAGCGCGTAGTCCTCCATGGTCTCGCTGGCCACCCAGCTGTTGTAGTCGCGACGCACCTTGATGATGCGCTGCGGAGCCGCCTCAGGCGCCGGCGCAGATCCGTCGGCGGTCAAGGGGTTCATGGATTCGTGCGCGTTCACGGGGCATAAGTCGCAGTTTTCATGCCATGTGACCACCAGGGCACGGTATTTGCTGGACCCAATAAACACCTCTCCCACAAGCGACACTATGGAACTGACGCCCCGAGAAAAGGACAAGCTGCTGATCTTCACCGCTGCCCTGCTGGCCGAACGGCGCAAGGCACGGGGGCTGAAGCTCAACTACCCGGAGGCCGTCGCCCTGATCAGCGCGGCCGTGATGGAAGGCGCCCGCGACGGCAAGACCGTGGCGCAGCTGATGAGCGAAGGCCGCAGCGTGCTGAGCCGCGACGATGTGATGGAGGGCGTGCCCGAGATGATTCCGGACATCCAGGTCGAAGCCACCTTCCCCGACGGCACCAAGCTGGTGACCGTGCACACACCGATTGTCTGATTCCCGGAGCCCCTCATGAAGCACCTCACCGCCCTCGCCCTCACCTTCGCTGCCCTTCCTGCCCTGGCCCATGAAGGCCATGGCCTGTTCGGCAGCCACTGGCATGCCACCGACACGCTCGGGTACGTCGGTATGGCCGCTCTGATCGGCCTCGCCCTCTGGATGTCCCGCAAGTAAGGGGTGCCCCAATGATCCCCGGCGAATTTCTCATCGACGATGGCGACCACGACCTCAACCCCGGTCGAACCCTGCTCACGCTGGTGGTGCAGAACACAGCCAACCGTCCGGTGCAGGTCGGCTCGCACTACCACTTTGCCGAAACCAATGCGGCGCTGTCCTTCGACCGCGTCGCCGCGCGCGGCAAGCGCCTGAACATCGCCAGTGGCACCGCGGTGCGCTTCGAGCCCGGCCAGCAACGCACGGTGGAGCTGGTGGACTTCGCCGGCGACCGCGTGATATTCGGCTTCCGTGGCCTCGTTCAAGGAACACTCTGACCATGGCCAGCATCCCCAAACGCGCCTATGCCGACATGTTCGGCCCCACCGTCGGCGACCGCGTGCGCCTGGCCGACACCGGCCTCGTCATCGAGGTCGAGAAGGACTTCACCCTGGCCGCGGGCGGCTACGGCGAAGAGGTCAAGTTCGGTGGCGGCAAGACCATCCGCGACGGCATGGCGCAGTCGCAACGCACGCGCGCCGAAGGCGCCGTGGACACCGTGCTGACGAACGCCCTCATCGTCGACCACTGGGGCATCGTCAAGGCCGACATCGGCCTCAAAGACGGCCGCATCGTCGCCATCGGCAAGGCCGGCAACCCGGACACGCAACCGGGTGTGGACATCGTCATCGGCGCCGGCACCGAGATCATCAGCTGCGAAGGCAACATCGTCACCGCGGGCGGCATCGACAGCCACATCCACTTCATCTGCCCGCAGCAGGTGGACGAGGCCCTGGCCTCGGGCGTGACCACCATGCTCGGCGGCGGCACCGGCCCGGCCACCGGTACCTTTGCCACCACCTGCACACCTGGCCCCTGGCACATCGAACGCATGCTGCAGGCGGCCGATGGCCTGCCCATGAACATCGGCTTCCTGGGCAAGGGCAACGCCAGCCAGCCGGCACCATTGCGCGAGCAGATCAATGCCGGCGTCATTGGCCTGAAGCTGCACGAAGACTGGGGTACCACGCCCAGCGCCATCAGCAACTGCCTGGACGTGGCCGAGGAGACGGACACCCAGGTCGCCATCCACTCCGACACGCTCAACGAATCGGGCTTTGTCGAAGACACGATTGCCGCGACCAAGGGCCGCACCCTCTGCGCCTTCCACACCGAAGGCGCCGGTGGCGGCCACGCGCCCGACATCATCCGCGTGGTCGGCGAGGCGAACTTCCTGCCCTCGTCCACCAACCCGACCATGCCCTACACCGTCAACACGCTCGACGAACACGTCGACATGCTGATGGTCTGCCACCACCTGGACGCGTCCATCCCCGAAGACCTGGCCTTCGCCGAAAGCCGTATCCGCCGCGAGACGATCGCGGCCGAGGACATCCTGCACGACCTGGGCGCCATCAGCATCATGAGCAGCGACAGCCAGGCGATGGGTCGCGTGGGCGAGGTGGTGATCCGTACCTGGCAGACGGCCGACAAGATGAAAGCGCAGCGCGGTTCCCTGGCGGAAGACAGCTCGCGCCACGACAACTTCCGCGTCAAGCGCTACGTCGCC